>NZ_JBEOWS010000126.1:0-23880 GCF_040296125.1 Streptomyces sp. NPDC002265
GGCGCCGGGAACCCGGCGCCGACCACCCGGGCGCTCGCCGCGTCCCACGGGCCGGGCAGCACCAGCGGGTCGCCCGGAGCGGCGCGGTCGTGCAGCGCGCGGAAGGTCTCCGCCCTGCTCACCGCCGCGTGCTTGCGGCGGGCGCCGCGGCCGTGGGTGCGGTCACGCGTGCTGTCCCGGCGTGTAGTGCCCGGGCACCATCCGGGTGCTCACCGCGAACCGGTTCCAGGCGTTGATGACCGTGATCGCGGCGATGAGCTGCGCCAGCTCGGCCTCGTCGAACTGCTTGGCGGCCCGCTCGTACACCTCGTCCGGTACGAACCCGTCGGTGAGGACGGTGACGGCCTCGGTCAGTTCCAGCGCCGCGAGCTCCTTCTGCGTGTAGAAGTGCCGGGACTCCTCCCAGGCGGCGACCTGGATGATCCGCTCCACGCTCTCGCCCGCCGCGAGCGCGTCCTTGGTGTGCATGTCGAGACAGAACGCGCAGTGGTTGAGCTGCGAGGCGCGGATCTTGACCAGCTCGGCCAGCCGCGGGTCGAGCCCGGTCCGCGCGGCCCTGTCCAGCCGGACCATCGCCTTGTAGACCTCGGGCGCGTGCTGGGCCCAGGCGAGCCGGGGGGTGTGCTCGGGGGCGTACTCGTCGGCCGACGTGGCGCCGGTCGTGCCGGGGGTGTGGTCGTCGTGGCCGGTGTGGTTGTCGTTCGCACTCATGATGTCGACCCTAGGCGCGGGGCAGCCCACGGGTATGGTCCATTTCCATGGCTGAATCCTGGGCCACTTTGGGTATCGACCTGCATCTGGAACCGTCCGGACCGGGCCTGCGCCGAGGGCTGACCGACGCCCTGCGCGAGGCGGTCCGCAGCGGACGGCTGACCGCGGGCACCCGGCTGCCGTCCTCCCGGACCCTCGCCGCCGACCTGGGCATCGCCCGCAACACCGTCGCCGACGCCTACGCCGACCTGGTCGCCGAGGGCTGGCTGACCGCCCGGCAGGGCTCCGGCACCCGGGTCGCCATGGGGGTACCTCCCACGTCTTTCGGACAGTGGGGGAACGCGCTGCCCCGGCGGGCCGAGGCCCCCGCATCCCGGCGGCGACCGCCCGGCCGGCCCGCCTACAGCCTCCTCCCGGGCAATCCGGACCTCGCGACCTTCCCGCGCGCCGAGTGGCTCAGGGCCGCCCGCCGCGCCCTGGCCGCCGCCCCGAACGACACCCTCGGCTACGGCGACCCGCGCGGCAGCGCCCAACTGCGCACCGCGCTCGCCGGCTATCTCTCCCGGACCCGGGGCGTGCGCGCGGACCCCGAGCGCATCCTCGTCTGCGCCGGGTTCACCCACGGTCTGCGGCTGCTCGGCGAACTGCTGCACGCCCGCGGGCTGCGCACCCTGGCCGTGGAGTCGTACAGCCTCGACGAGCACCGCGACCTCGTCGAGCGCACCGGCCTGCGTACCGTCCCGCTGCCCTTCGACGAACGCGGCACCCGCCCGGGGGACCCGACCGGCGTACGGGCGATGCTGCTGACCCCCGCCCACCAGTTCCCGATGGGCGTCGCGCTGCGCCCCGAGCGCCGGGCCACCGTGGTGGACTGGGCCCGCCGCACCGGCGGTCTGATCCTGGAGGACGACTACGACGGCGAGTTCCGCTACGACCGTCAGCCCGTCGGCGCCCTCCAGGACCTGGACCCCGAGCACGTGGTCTACCTCGGCACGGCCAGCAAGTCCCTCGCCCCCGGCCTGCGCCTGGGCTGGCTGGTGCTGCCGCCGTCCCTGGACCCGTCGGAGGTGGCGGGGGCGGGCTCCGCCACCGGAGTGCTGGACCAGCTGACCTTCGCCGAGTTCATCACCTCCGGCGCCTACGACCGCCATGTGCGCGCCGTCCGCCAGCGGTACCGCCGCCGCCGGGACGCCCTGGTCGCGGCCCTCGCCGACCGCGCGCCGGCCATCCGCGTCACCGGTATCGCCGCCGGTCTGCACGCCGTCGTACGGCTGCCGCCCGGAACCGAGCAGTCGGTGGTCAGGGCGGCCGCCTGGCAGGGGCTGGCCGTCCAGGGCCTGTCCCGCTTCCGCCATGAACTGGCCACCGTGGAGCCGCTCGACGCCCTGGTGGTCGGCTACGGCACGCCCTCGGACCACGCGTGGGCCGGCACGCTGGAGGCACTGCTCAGGGCGTTGCCGTAGGGGGCGGCGCCGTCGGCACTTGCGCCGCCGTCTCCTGCGGTGCCTCCCCGAACCGCGCCAGCGCCAGCGCGCCCGCCACCGCCACCGCGAATCCCAGCGCCGCCAGCCAGGTCAGCCCCTCCCGGGTGCGGTCGCCGAGCCAGATCACGCCCACCGCCGCCGGACCGATCGTCTCGCCGATCACCATGCCGGCCGTCGCCGTCGTCACCGAACCGCGTTGCAGCGCCGAGGTCAGCAGCAGGAACGCGGCACCTCCGCCGAGCAGCAGCGCGTACGCGGCCGGGTCGGTCAGCAGGTCGGCCGGCCGCAACGAGTCGATCAGCCGGACCGACACCTCGACCACCCCGAAGCCGAAGCCCGCGCCCAGTCCGAGCACCAGGGCCCGGGTCCGCCCGTGCAGCCGTCCGCCGAGCAGGCCCAGCAACAGCACCGCCAGGGCCGTGGCCACCATCGCGTACCTCAGCGCCCCCGGCCCGTTCTCGGCCCCTTCCGTCCCGGACGCCAGTCCCAGCATCGCCAGCCCCAGGCACACCACCGCGACCGCGGCCCACTCCACCCCGCTCAGCCGCACCTTCAGCAGACGCGCCGCCACCACCGCCGTCACCGCGAGACTCGCGGCCAGTGCGGCGCTCACCGCGTAGATCGGCAGCGAACGCAGCGCCGCGATCTGGAACAGGAACCCCAGCCCGTCCAGCGCGAGTCCGGCCAGATACCGCCACTGCCGCAGCGCCCGCAGCAGCAGCGCGGCATCCCCGCCGCCCCCGGCCGCGCCCGCCTCCCGCGCGGCCATCGCCTGGAGAACCGTCGCGGTACCGAAACACACCGCGGCACCTAATGCGCACACCATCCCGAACAGCACGAAAGCGACCCCAGGGGAGCAGGAGACCGCCGGACCCCCTGCCGGGCCCGGCGCGCCTGTCCCTAGGATGGCCGCCGGACATCACCGACCGACGGGGGACACGAACATGGCAGACACACGCAGACAACTACGCTCCGGCACGGTGATCCTCGGCGGCATGGGCCTTCTCGCCACCGCCCTGACCGCCTGCTCCTCCGCCCCGGACCAGCGCTGTGTCGACCGGAACAGCTACCGGCTCGGCAAGGGCTACCAGGTCGTCTCCGACAAGTACTGCAAGTCCACCACGCCTTCCAAGACGTCCAAGACCTCCGTGAACGGCGCCTGGTACTACGGCGGCAACGAGAAGAAGTCCTGGGTCACCGGGGGCTCCTTCACCAAGCCGCGCAAGAGCTCCGGCTCCGGCTCGGTTTCGGGCGGCTCCTCGGACGACGACAGCCACAAGAGCGGGGTCCACCGCGGCGGCTTCGGCGGCGGCGGCCACGGCAGCTCCGGCGGCTGACCGGTATCCCGACATGGAACGCCGAACGATCACCCCCCGCCCCGGCTGGCAGCAGACCGTCGAGGGCCAGGGACTCGTCTACCCCCTCACCCGCCACCCCGACGGCTCGCTGCGCCCCTACTGGGACGAGAGCGCCTACTACGCGTTCACCCTGGACGAGGTCGAGGCGCTGGAGGAGACCGTCGAGGAACTGCACCGCATGTGCCTCGCCGCGGCCGGGCACATCGTGGCGCAGGACCGTCTCGCCGACCTCGGCATCACCGACCCGCGGGTCGCCGCGGCCGTGACCGAGGCCTGGCACCGGCGCGCCGAACTGCCCTCCCTGTACGGCCGCTTCGACCTCCGGTACGACGGCACCGGCCCGGCCAAGCTGCTGGAGTACAACGCCGACACACCCACCTCCCTGGTCGAGGCCGCCTCACCCCAGTGGTTCTGGATGGAGGAACGTTTTCCCGGCGCCGACCAGTGGAACTCCCTGCACGAGCGGCTGGTCGACAGCTGGCGCAAGCAGGCCGGGCTGCTTCCGCCGGGCAGCCCCCTGCACTTCGCGCACTCCTCCGCCGACGAGCTGGGCGAGGACCTGATGACGGTCGCGTACCTGAAGGAGACCGCCGAACAGGCCGGCCTGGCCACCGAGTGGATCTCCATGGAGGAGATCGGCTGGGACAGCCTCTCCGGCCGCTTCGTGGACCAGCAGCTCGGCTTCATCCGCAGCATCTTCAAGCTCTACCCGTGGGAGTGGCTCACCACCGACGCCTTCGCCCGCCATGTCCTCGACACCCTGGACAACGGCGGCGGCACCGGTTCCACCCTCTGGATCGAGCCCGCCTGGAAGATGCTGCTCAGCAACAAGGCGCTGCTGGCGATCCTCTGGGAGCTGTACCCGGGGCACCCCAACCTGCTCCCCGCCTACCTCGACGGCCCCCGCGACCTGGCGGCCAACACCGGCTACGTGGCCAAGCCCCTGCTCGGCCGCGAAGGCGCCGGGGTGACGATCCACGAGCCCGGCTCCACCGCTCCCGGCCCCGCCGCCCCGGCACCCGGCGACGAACCCTGCTGCTATCAGGCACTGGCGGAGCTGCCCGTCTTTGACGGCAACCACGTCGTCCTCGGCGCCTGGGTGGTCGGGGACGAGCCGGCCGGTCTCGGGATCCGGGAGTCCGCCGGCCCGATCACCGACGAGTACGCCCGCTTCCTGCCCCACGTGATCCTGTAGCGGCCCGCCGGACCGACCGCACGGGCGGGCGGGCCGCCGCCCGCTCACCCGCCCAGTACCGCCCGCAACTGGTCCAGCCCCCAGTCCAGGTCCTCCTTCGCGATCACCAGCGGGGGTGCGATCCGGATGGTCGCGCCGTGGGCGTCCTTCACCAGCACCCCGCGGTCCATCAGCTTCTCGGAGACCTCCCGGGCCGTCCCGTACGCCGGTGCGATGTCGACGCCCGCCCACAGCCCGCGCCCGCGCACCGCCGTCGCCCGCCCGCCGGCGGTCAGCGCGGCCAGCTCCCGGTGCAGGTGCGCGCCCAGCTCGGCGGCCCTGGCCTGGTACTCGCCCGACCGCAGCATCGCGATCACCTCCAGGGCCACCGCGCAGGCCAGCGGGTTCCCGCCGAACGTCGACCCGTGCTCCCCGGGCCGGAACACCCCCAGCACCGCGGCGCTCGACACCACCGCCGACACCGGCACGATCCCGCCGCCCAGGGCCTTGCCCAGCACATACACGTCGGGCACCACGCCCTCGTGCTCACAGGCGAACGTACGTCCGGTCCGGCCGAGGCCCGACTGGATCTCGTCGGCGACGAACAGCACGTTCCGCTCCCGGGTCAGCTCCCGCACCGCCGGCAGATACCCGGCCGGCGGCACCAGCACCCCCGCCTCGCCCTGGATCGGCTCCAGCAGCACGGCCACCGTGTTCTCGGTCAGCGCCGACCGCAGCGCCGTGAGGTCGCCGTACGGCACGATCTCGAAACCCGGCGTGTACGGCCCGAAGTCCGCCCGTGCCTCCGGATCGGTCGAGAAGCTGATCACCGTCGTCGTCCGGCCGTGGAAGTTGTTGCCCGCGACCACGATCTTCGCCATCTCCGAGGGCACGCCCTTGACCCGGTACCCCCACTTCCGGGCGGTCTTCACGGCCGTCTCGACCGCCTCCACGCCCGTGTTCATCGGCAGCACCATCTCCATCCCGCACAGCTCGGCGAGCGCGGCGCAGAACGCCGCGAAGCGGTCGTGGTGGAACGCCCGGGACGTCAGCGTCACCCGGTCCAGCTGGGCTTTCGCCGCCTCGATCAGCCGCCGGTTGCCGTGCCCGAAATTGAGCGCCGAATAGCCGGCCAGCAGGTCCAGATACCGACGCCCCTCGATGTCGGTCATCCATGCGCCGTCGGCGGTGGCGACGACCACCGGCAGCGGGTGGTAGTTGTGCGCGCTGTGCTCCTCGGCCGCTCGGACCAGGGATTCTGTGGCGGTCACGGGGTCGGTCACGGTGCCCTCCAGAACGTGGGACGGGCCCCCTTCCTATGGTCGCTCGCATGACGGACGCGGGACCATGCGCCACGACACGCCCGGTAGGCTCTCCCACGGGCCGTGACTGGCGCGCTGGGATGGGACGAACCATCGGGGAGCGGCCCGGTAGTGACCAGTGCCGTGCGCCTGGGCCGTGCCGTGAACCGTGACCGCTTCGATGCCACGCCACCCGGAGGCCGACATGACCGAGCAGCAGCCCCTCTCCACCGAGTCCACCGCCTTCCGCGCCGCCCTCGACGTGATCCGAGCCGTCGAGCCCCGCGTCGCCGACGCCATCGGCCAGGAGGTCGCCGACCAGCGCGAGATGCTCAAGCTGATCGCGTCCGAGAACTACGCCTCGCCGGCCACCCTGCTGGCCATGGGCAACTGGTTCAGCGACAAGTACGCCGAGGGCACCGTCGGCCGCCGCTTCTACGCCGGCTGCCGCAACGTCGACACCGTCGAGTCCCTCGCCGCCGAGCACGCCCGCGAGCTGTTCGGCGCCCGCCACGCCTACGTCCAGCCGCACTCCGGCATCGACGCCAACCTCGTCGCCTTCTGGGCCGTCCTCGCCGACCGCGTCGAGGTCCCCTTCCTGGCGAAGACCGGCGCCCGCCAGGTCAACGACCTCTCCGAGGCCGACTGGGCCGAACTGCGCCAGGCCTTCGGCAACCAGCGCATGCTCGGCATGTCCCTGGACGCGGGCGGCCACCTCACCCACGGTTTCCGGCCGAACATCTCCGGAAAGATGTTCGACCAGCGCTCCTACGGCACCGACCCGGCCACCGGCCTCATCGACTACGACGCCCTGCGCGCCCAGGCCCGCGAGTTCAAGCCGCTGATCATCGTCGCCGGCTACTCCGCGTACCCCCGGCTGGTGAACTTCCGGATCATGCGTGAGATCGCCGACGAGGTCGGTGCCACGCTCATGGTCGACATGGCCCACTTCGCGGGCCTGGTCGCGGGCAAGGTCCTCACCGGCGACTTCGACCCGGTCCCGCACGCCCAGATCGTCACCACCACCACCCACAAGTCGCTGCGCGGCCCGCGCGGCGGCATGGTCCTGTGCGACGACTCCCTCAAGGACCAGGTCGACCGCGGCTGCCCGATGGTCCTCGGCGGCCCGCTCCCGCACGTCATGGCCGCCAAGGCGGTCGCCCTGGCCGAGGCCCGGCAGCCCGCCTTCCAGGACTACGCCCAGCGCATCGTCGACAACTCCCGCGCGCTGGCCGAGGGCCTGATGAAGCGGGGTGCGACCCTGGTCACCGGCGGCACCGACAACCACCTCAACCTGATCGACGTCGCCTCCTCCTACGGCCTCACCGGCCGCCAGGCCGAGGCCGCCCTGCTCGAGTCCGGCATCGTCACCAACCGCAACGCCATCCCCGCCGACCCCAACGGCGCCTGGTACACCTCCGGCGTCCGCATCGGCACCCCCGCCCTGACCACCCGCGGCCTGGGTACCGCCGAGATGGACGAGGTCGCCGGGCTCATCGACCGCGTCCTGACCACCACCGAGGCCGGTACCACCGCCAAGGGCGCCCCCTCCAAGGCCCAGCACGTCCTCGACCCCAAGATCGCGGACGAGATCTCCCGCCGTGCCACCGACCTGGTCGCGGGCTTCCCGCTGTACCCCGAGATCGACCTCGGCGCCTGACCCGGGCGCCCGGACCACGGCGGCGCGGACTACAGATCGATCAATTCCTGCCGGGGTTCCTCCCGCGGCGGTCCGGCCTCGCGCCGGGCCGCCGCGCGGCGCGTCAGCAGCGTGCCGCCGACACCGGCGGCCAGGCCCGCCACCGCCCAGCCGGCCCGCTCCGGCCAGTCGGCCGCGCCGGACGGGCCTGCGTCCGGCCCGTCCCCGGCCGCACCGAGCAGCCCCGTCCGGTCCACCTGGTCGTAGACCCGGCGCGAGAGCCGGTGCCAGCGGATGTCGTCGTCCTCCACGTCCGGCGACAGATCCGAGCGCACCCACGGGGTGCCGTCCGCGGCCAGGAACAGCTGGTCCTCCCGCTCCATGGCCACGTCGGCGCCCGGCGCCCGGTGCGTCTGCGGCCAGCCTCCGACACCCGTGAGCCCCCAGACCACGGTGATCCGCACCGACGGATACCGGCCCTCCTCCCAGGCGTCCGCCACCCGCTCGGTCTCCGTGCGCATCGGTTGCAGCAGCTGCCACAGGCCGTCGAAGCCGGGCTGTCCCGAGCGCAGGGTCCGCGTCCGTCCCGTATGGTTCGCGACGATCAGGGCCAGGTCGGGTACGTCGCGGTCCGGCGTCGGCGTGAGCGCCGCGGCCGCGGGCGCGCCGCACAGGGCCATCTCGCACAGCGCCGCCAGCAGCAGCGCGGCGGACCCGCCCCGCGACGCGGCACGCCCGCCCCGACGTCCGCTTCGGCACCCGCCGCGACGTCCGCTCCCACGGTCGCCCCGTCCGCCTCGGGATCCCATCCCTGCCCCTCCCTGCCCTCCGGGCCCCGCGAGACCCTCGGACGACACGGGCTCCGCAACTCCCCTGACAGGCCCGTTCCTCCATCAGTTCCCCACCTGTTCCGGACCGCACCACAAGACCTGAGAGAATGATGAACATGGCCTCTGACCGACCTCGCGTGCTCTCCGGAATCCAGCCCACCGCAGGCTCGTTCCACCTCGGCAACTACCTCGGCGCCGTCCGCCAGTGGGTGGCGCTCCAGGAGTCCCACGACGCGTTCTACATGGTCGTCGACCTGCACGCGATCACGGTCCCGCAGGACCCCGCCGAGCTGCGCGCGAACACCCGCCTGGCGGCCGCGCAACTCCTCGCGGCCGGCCTCGACCCGGAGCGCTGCACGCTCTTCGTGCAGAGTCACGTCCCCGAGCACGCCCAGCTCGCCTGGATCATGAACTGCCTCACCGGCTTCGGCGAGGCCTCCCGGATGACCCAGTTCAAGGACAAGTCCGCCAAGCAGGGCGCCGACCGGGCGTCCGTCGGCCTGTTCACGTACCCCGTCCTCCAGGTCGCCGACATCCTGCTCTACCAGGCCCACGAGGTCCCGGTCGGCGAGGACCAGCGCCAGCACATCGAGCTGACCCGCGACCTCGCCGAGCGCTTCAACGGCCGTTTCGGCGAGACCTTCACCATCCCGAAGCCGTACATCCTCCGGGAGACGGCGAAGATCTACGACCTCCAGGACCCGTCGATCAAGATGAGCAAGTCGGCGTCCACGCCGAAGGGCCTCATCAACCTCCTCGACGACCCCAAGGCCACGGCGAAGAAGGTCAAGAGCGCGGTCACCGACACGGACACCGTGATCCGCTACGACGTCGAGCACAAGCCGGGCGTCAGCAACCTCCTGACCATCTACTCCACCCTCACCGGCAGGCCGATCGCCGAGCTCGAGCAGGCGTACGAGGGCAAGATGTACGGCGCGCTCAAGACGGACCTCGCCGAGGTCATGGTCGAGTTCGTGACGCCGTTCCGGGAGCGCACCCAGCAGTACCTGGAGGACCCCGAGACGCTCGACTCGGTCCTGGCCAAGGGTGCGGAGAAGGCGCGCGCGGTCGCCGCGGAGACCCTCTCCCAGGCGTACGACAAGGTCGGCTTCCTGCCCGCCAAGCACTGAGGCGCACCACCGCACACCCGCACGAACGAGCAGAGCGCTGCACATCACTTCGGCTGCGCCTGCCCAGACGGCGGTCGTGCCCGTACAGTCGAAGCCGGACGGCTGAGAACAAACCCGGCACACCACCGGCACACGCCGAGCACATCCGACACGACGACAGGAGATGACGTGGGGACCGTAACGATCGGAGTGTCGATCGCGGTCCCGGAGCCTCACGGCAGCGCCCTCCAGGAGCTGCGCGCGGGCTTCGGCGACGCCGCTGCCCACGCCATCCCCACGCACATCACCCTGCTGCCCCCGACCGAGATCGAGGGCGCCCTGGTCCCCGCGGTCGAGGCCCACCTCGTCGAGGTCGCGGGCATCGGCCGGTCCTTCCCGCTGCGGCTGTCCGGCACGGGCACCTTCCGGCCCCTGTCGCCCGTGGTGTACATGCGGATCGTGGCGGGCGCCGAGTCCTGCGCCTGGCTCCAGCAGCAGATCCGGGCCGCCTCGGGGCCGGTGGCCCGCGAGCTCCAGTTCCCGTACCACCCCCATGTCACGGTCGCGCACGGCATCGACGACGCCGCCATGGACCGCGCCTTCGGCGAGCTCGCCGACTACGAGGCCGACTGGCTGTGCACCGGCTTCGCCCTGTACGAGCAGGGCCCCGACGGGGTGTGGCGCAAACTGCGGGAGTTCCCCTTCGGCGGCTCGATGGTGCCGTCGCAGAGCAGCCACGTGGAACAGAACACCCACGTGGAACACGGAACCCTCCCGGCCCGCTAGGGCCTGTCCGTCCGGCCGCCGCCGGAACCCCGCCCGCTGCAGGCCGATCGGACGCTCGTCGGCGTGGCGCCGGTCACGATCCCGTGTTTACGGGGTACGAGGACATCGGTGTTTCTTCACGAGGGCCCGCATCGGTGTTCCCTCGCGAGGGCCACGGACACGGACACGGGCACGACGGCGGCGAGACGGGCAGGGGCGGATCATGGACTGGCTGAAGAAGCTCCCCTGGATCGGGCCGCCGGCCACGCGCCTGATGGCCACGCACGCGTGGCGCTCGTACGAACGTCTGGACCGGGTGAAGTGGACCAGACTGGCCGCCGCGATGACCTTCATCAGCTTCATCGCGCTCTTCCCACTGCTGACGGTGGGTGCCGCGATCGCCGCCGCCACCCTCAGTCCCGCACGGCAGAAGGCCATCGAGGACAAGATCGCCGAGCAAGTGCCCGGCATCTCCGACCAGTTGGACCTCGACGCGCTGATCCAGAACGCCGGCACCGTCGGTCTCATCGCCGCCGCCGTGCTGCTGGTCACCGGCATCGGCTGGGTCGGCCAGATGCGCGACTGCCTGCGCGCGGTCTGGGAGCTGCCCGACAGCGACGAGAACCCCTTCCTGCGCAAGGCCAAGGACGCCGGTGTCCTCGTCGGTCTCGGCGGCGCACTGATGATCACGCTCGGCACGTCCACCCTCGCCTCCTCCGCCGTCGGGTGGGGCGCCCGGAGCGTCGGGCTCGACGAGCACGGCTGGGGCAGCGTCCTGCTGCGGGTCGCCGCGTTCGCCGTCTCCGCGCTCGCCGACTTCCTGCTGCTGCTCTATCTCCTCACCCTGCTGCCGGGCGTCGAACCGCAGCGCCGCCGGCTCCTGGTGGCCGCGCTGCTCGGCGCGGTCGGCTTCGAGCTGCTGAAGCTGCTGCTGAGCGGCTACATGCAGGGCGTGGCCACCAAGAGCATGTACGGGGCGTTCGGTGTGCCCGTCGCCCTGCTGCTGTGGATCAACTTCACCGCGAAGCTGCTGCTGTACTGCGCCGCATGGACGGCGACGCAGGGCAAGGGCGTCGAGGCCGGGGGCGGCGGGGTCAGCGACGGCGGCGCATCAGATCCGGCAGCGGCCAGCGGCGGTTGACCAGGAACGCGCCGGCCGCCAGGAGCACCAGCAGCCCGCCGCTGATCGCGAGCGCGATCCCCATTCCGCCGGAGCCGCCGGAGGGCGCCGAGGCCACCGGCTTCCCGGACCCCGCGACGCCGCCGGGGTTGTCCCCGTCGGGTGCGGTGGCGCCCGGCTGGACGACGGACTGCGCGGCACCCTTCGGCGCCACCAGCTCACCCACCGGCCGTACCTTGCCCGCTGCGTTGAAGCCCCAGTCCAGCAGCTTCGCGGCCTCCTTGTAGACCTCGTTGTGCTCTTCCTTGCCCGGGTTCATGACCGTGACGAGCAGTACCCGGCCGCCTCGCTCGGCGACGGCGGTGAAGGTGGCGCCCGCGTTGGTGGTGTTGCCGTTCTTGACGCCCGCGATGCCCTGGTAGACCGAGAGGTCGCTGTCGCCGCTCAGCAGCCGGTTGGTGTTCTCGATCTCGAAGGTCTCGCGGACCGTCTTGCCCTTGTCGTTCTTCGACGTCTTGCCGGGGAACTCGGCCCGCACGGTCGAGCAGTACTCGCGGAAGTCCTTCTTCTGAAGTCCCGAGCGGGCGAACAGGGTGAGGTCGTAGGCGGAGGAGACCTGCCCCGGGGCGTCGTAGCCGTCCGGCGTCACCACATGCGTGTCGAGGGCCTGGAGTTCCTCGGCATGCGCGTTCATCTCCGCGACGGTCCTGTCCACGCCGTGGTTCATGGCCGACAGCACGTGCACCGCGTCGTTCCCGGAGCGCAGGAAGACACCGAGCCACAGGTCGTGGACCGTGTAGGTCTCCTCCTCCTTTATCCCCACCATGCTGGAGCCGGACCCGATGCCCGCCAGGTCGGCGGTGGTGACCTTGTGCTTCTCGCTGCTGGGGAACTTCGGCAGCAGGGTGTCGGCGAACAGCATCTTCAGCGTGCTCGCCGGGGGCAGCCGCCAGTGGGCGTTGGCCGCGGCGAGCACCTCGCCGGACTCGGCGTCGGCGACGATCCAGGAGCGCGCGGTCAGGTCCTTCGGCAGTACGGGTGCACCGGCGCCCAGATCGGCCTGCGCCCCCGCCCGGCCGAGCCGCTCACCGCCCACGCGCGACATGTTCGCCGGGGGAGTGGCCGACGGACTCGCCGACGGGCTCGTCGACGGGCTCGTCGACGGGCTGGTCGACGGGCTGGTCGACGGACTCGGGGTCGCGAAAGAGGCGGGCGCGGTCAGCGCGAGGGACAGACAGGTCGCCGGAATGACCAACAGGGATCGCCGGACGGTCGTATGAAGTGCGGGCACGATCGAGAACGTACATGCCCCACCCCGCGAAGTCCCAGCAGCCACCCCACCCCGGTCACGGAACCGGACACCGGGCGGCGATACTGAACGCATGAAGCTCAGCCGCCCGGTCTCCTGGTTCCTGCTCGCCTTCGGGGTGTGGAGTCTGGTCATCTGGGTCACTTTCGTAAAGAACCTGTTCAAGGACACAAGCGGGCTCGCGTTCGACGACGGGCATCCCACCGCGTACTTCTGGGTGCATCTGGCGCTCGCCGTCGCCTCCTTCGTATGGGGGACGGTCATCGGACTCATCGGGTTGCGCGGACTGCGCGCACTGCGCGGCACGTCGTAACGGACACAGGGGATACGCACCGTGGTCATCGTCTTCGCGCTGCTCGCCCTGACGGTCCTGGGCGTGCTGGTGGCGGCCAACCGCTACCTGTGGCAACGGCTGTTCCGCGACACGACCCGTGGCCCCGGACGCGCGCGCCGCGCGGGTGCCCTCGTCATCGCGGGCGGCTGGGTGCTGGCGCTCGGCGCCCTCGTCGCCGAGCGCGCCGGGGCCCCCTTCTGGCTCCAGCGGACGCTGGCCTGGCCGGGCTTCCTGTGGCTGGCCCTGTCGATCTACCTGCTGCTCGCGGTGCTGGCCGGCGAGGCCGTACGCCCCCTGCTGCGCCGCTTCCTCGACCGGCGGGCGGCCGCCGCCGTGGCCGTACCGCGGCCCGAGACCGTACCGGCGACCGTGCCGCAGACCGGCATGCGGCAGGCCGGACTCCCGGATTCCCCGTCCCTCGCGACACCCGCCGACCCCGCGGCCGCCGCCGAATCCGACGGCCCCGCCGACCCCGCGGGATCCCCCGAGTCGGCCCGGCCGTCCGCCGGGCCCTCCCGTCGGCTCTTCGTCTCCCGTGTCGTCGCCGGCACCGCTGCCGCGGCCGCCGTCGGCACGGTCGGTTACGGCACCTACGGCGTCCTGCGCGGCCCGCGGGTCAAGCGGGTCACCGTCCCGCTGGCCAAACTCCCGCGCGCCGCCCACGGTTACCGGATCGCGGTGGTCAGCGACATCCACCTCGGCCCGGTCCTCGGCCGCGGTTTCGCCCAGAAGGTCGTCGACACGATCAACGCGACTCAGCCCGACCTGATCGCGGTCGTCGGCGACCTGGTCGACGGCAGCGTCAAGGACCTGGGTCCGGCCGCGGCACCGCTCGCGCAACTGAGGGCCCGGCACGGGTCGTTCTTCGTCACCGGCAACCACGAGTACTTCTCCGGCGCCGCCCAGTGGGTGGCGGAGGTCCGCCGTCTGGGCCTGCACCCCCTGGAGAACGCCCGTACCGAGATGCCGTACTTCGACGTCGCCGGTGTCAACGACCTGCGCGGCGAGAGCGAGGGCCAGGGGCCCGACTTCGCCAAGGCGCTCGACGACCGCGACCCGGCACGCGCGTGCGTGCTCATGGCCCACCAGCCGGTCCAGATCCACCAGGCGGTCGAGCACGGCGTCGACCTCCAGCTCTCCGGCCACACCCACGGCGGTCAGCTGTGGCCCGGCAACTTCATCGCGGCGGCGGCCAATCCGACGGTGGCGGGCCTGGAGCGCTACGGCGACACCCAGCTGTACGTCTCCCGGGGTGCGGGCGCCTGGGGGCCGCCGACCCGGGTGGGCGCGCCCTCGGACATCACCGTGATCGAATTGGCGTCGAAGCAGGCTTGACCGGATCGGACCCGACCGGATCGGACCCGACCCGATCAAGAGGGGCCGGATCGAGAATGACCGGATCAAGAAGAGCCGGATCGAGAATGATCGGAATTCGGTCGGGAACTCTTTTGTGCTGTGGATTCCGGGTCCTCATCAGCGCCTTGTGGGATTCCTGTGGAACCGTTCCTGAATATCCGCCTGCATGTTCTTTCTCCGGTCACCGGAATCTCACCTGAATTCCCTTTCCCCACCGGAATCGCCTGTGGTTGGGTGACGGCGCCGCCAGGACTTGCCGGGCAGGTCCCGAGGGGAGCGGCATTGCGCTGGGGCGCCTGGGGAGGGCACCGTGCGATCCGTTCGCGGGAGAATTCTGACGACGCTGCTCGTGCTGGCGGCGGTCGCGGCCGGCGGCCGGCAGCTGCTGCCGGCGGAGAGCGGCAAGGACGGCACCATCACGGTCGGCACGACGGACGACGTCACCTCGCTCGACCCGGCCGGTGCCTACGACGCCGGATCCTGGGCGTTGTACAGCAATGTCTTCCAGTCGTTACTCACCTTCGAGCCCGGGGGCAGCGACCCCGTGCCGGACGCGGCCGAGAGCTGTTCCTTCCCGGACGGCGGCTTACACACCTATCAGTGCAGGCTGCGCAAGGACGTCACATTCCCCAGCGGCCGGGTGATGACCGCCGAGGACGTGAAGTTCTCCTTCGAGCGGATCAAGAAGATCAATTCACCTGTCGGGCCGGCGTCCCTGTTCTCCACCCTCGCCTCGGTGGACGCCCAGGGCTCGACCGTCACCTTCCATCTGTCGGCGTCCGACGCCACTTTTCCGTTCAAGCTGGCCACCGGCGCCGGCTCGATCGTCGACAGCACGCGCTATCCGGGGGACGCCCTGCGCACCCGCTCCGGCGTCGACGGCAGCGGGCCGTACACCCTGACGTCGTACACGAAGGGCCGTACGGCGGTCCTCGCGCCCAACGAGCGGTACCGGGGCGCCCTGGGCATCGGGCAGCCCGTCGAGCTGCGCTACTACAAGAACGCCGGGGCGCTGCAGAACGCCTGGAACAGCCACCGGGTCCAGGTCGCGGGGCGGCAGCTGCCGCCCCGGTTCCTCGCCGGACTCTCCGCGAGCGACCCCGACCGGCGGGTCTTCGAGACGGCCGGTTCGGAGACCCGCAACCTGTACTTCGACACCCGCGCCGGCTCCCCGCTGCACGACCCCCGCGTCCGCCGCGCCCTGGCCTGGCTCGTCGACCGGGACCGGCTGGCCGCGACCGTGTACGCGGACACCGTCGAACCGCTGTACTCGCTGATCCCGGCCGGTATCACCGGTCACAGCACGCCGTTCTTCGACGCCTACCCCGGGCCGGATCCGGCGCGGGCGGGGCAGCTGCTGGCCGAGGCCGGGGTGAGCACCCCGGTCCGCCTGACCTACGGCTACGCCCTGGGCAGCGGCGCCGCCGCCGAGGAGGCCGCGGAGCTCAAGCGCCGGCTGGAGGCCGACGGGCTGTTCCAGGTGACGGTCGAGGGATACGAGTGGACCGACTTCCAGAGGCGGTGGGCCGGCGACAGGCTCGACGCGTACGCGGTCGGCTGGGTCGCCGACTACCCCGACCCGGAAACCTTCGCCGCCCCGCTCGTCGGCACCGGCAGCACCATGAAAACCGGCTACCGCAACAGCCGCGTCGACGAACTGATCCTCGCCACCCGGCAGACCGCCGAACGCAACCGGGTCGGCGACGACTTCCGGGCGCTCCAGGCGGACGTCGCCGCGGACGTACCGCTGATCCCGTTGTGGCAGCGCAAGGAGTACGTCGTCAGCACCGAGGACGTCGGCGGCGGCCAGTACCTCTCGGACGGCAACGGCATGTTCCGGCTCCGGCGGCTGACCTGGATCTGACCATCGCGCCCGGCCCGGATCCGGGGACCCTGCTTGGACCGGGGTCCCGGCGGGCAGTCACCCCCGGGCGGCACTCTGTGGCGAAGCTGTGCGCGGGACGGGGAGCAGACGTGATGAGACGCAACTCCTTCCGGCTGCCCCGGCACCCGGCGTCCGTCGGGCTGGCCCGGCGCCGGGTGCGGGACCATCTGTCCGACTGGGGGCACTCGCCCGGTGAACCGGCGCTCGACGACGCGGTCCTGCTGGTGTCCGAGCTCGCCACCAACGTCGTACGCCACGGGCCTTTGCAGGAGCGGGAGTTCGAGGTGGCGGTGACCGCGCTGGCCGACGGCTCCTGTCTCATCGAGGTGTCCGACGAGGGCCGGGTGCAGCCTCGGCTGCGGGTGGTCGGGGAGTACGCGGAGGCCGGACGGGGCCTGCATCTCGTGGAGCGGGTCGCCGCGGCCTGGGGGGTGTGGGGCCGGGGCCGGCACGGCAAGACGGTCTGGGCTCTGGTCCTGGCCCCCGAAGCCTGAACTCCGCACGGAACCGGGGCACACCGCCCCCAGCCCCAGCCCCAGCCCCAGCCTCAGCCTCAGCCGGAGCCTCAGCCTCAGCCGGAGCCGGAGCCGGAGCCGGAGCCGGAGCCGGAGCCGGAGCCGGAGCTGGAGCCGGAGCTGGAGCCGGGGACGGAGCCGGGGACGGAGCCGGAGCCGGAGCCGGAGCCGGAGCCGGGGACGGTCTGCACGGCCGTGCCACGGGCCGCGGGCAGCGTCACCGTCACCGCGAGGCCCGCGCCGGGCGCCGTGCGCACCGCGACATCGCCGCCGTGCGCCCGTACCACGCCCTGCACGATCGCCAGGCCCAGACCGCTGCCCGCGCCGCCGCCGGCCCGGAAGAAGCGGTCGAAGACGCGCGACGCGTCCTCCGCCGCCAGTCCGGGGCCCTCGTCCGCCACACACAGCCGTACGACACCGTCCGAGCGTTCCACCCCGAGCCGCACCGGCACGTCCGGCGGGGTGTGGGTGCGCACGTTGGCCACCAGGTTGCCGAGCACCTGGCGCAGCCCCGACTCGTCGGCGTGCACCAGGAGCGCGCCGTCGGCGCCGACCGAGACGGGCCGTCCGGGCTGCTGCGCCCGCAGGTCCTGGGCCGCGTCCCGCACCAGGGCGCTGACGTCGACGTTGCGCAGCCGCAGTTCGGGCTGCTGGTCGAGCCGGGCGAGCAGGAGCAGCTCGTCCACCAGATGCCCCATGCGGTCGGCCTCCGCCATCATCCGGTCCCAGGCCCGCTTGCGTTCGGCGGGCTCGCGCAGCATCCCCCGGTCGTACAGCTGGAGGTAGCCGCGGATCGCGGACAGCGGGGTGCGCAGCTCGTGCGAGGCGTCGGCGACGAACCGGCGCAGCTGCGCCGCCGTGCGCTCGCGCGTGCGATAGGCCGACTCCACCTGGTGGAGCATGGCGTTGAGGGCCAGCCGCAGCTGTTCGACCTCGTGCGTCGGCTGGTGCCGGGAGGGTATCCGCCGGGTCAGGTCCCCCTCGGCTATCGCCGACGAGGTCTCCACCATGTCCTCCAGCGGCAGCATCCTGCGGCGCACGCTGAACAGGGTGAGGCAGGCGAGCAGCGCCAGCAGCAGGGTGCCGACGGCGAGGTCCAGCTTGAGCGCCTTTGCGATGCCCTTGTGCAGGACGTCCGTCGAGATGGCCAGCAGGATGTCCGTGCCGTCGGACAGCCGGATCGCGGTGGCCCGGTACGGGGTGCCGTCCACCGTCACGTCCCGGGGTTCGGCGTCGCCGACGAGCCGGCGCGGGTCGCCGACCGCGTCGGCCAGTCCGCGCTGGGTGTCGGTCGGGGCGACCCCGAGGATCGCGACGGCGGTGCCCGTCTCGCCGTCCACGGCGACGAAGACGGTGTCCGGCGCCGGACGGTCCTCGGCCCGCTCGGTGGTGATGTGCTCACGGATGAGGCCCAGCGCGGCGAACGAGTCGATCTGCCGGAGCGTCAGATGCGAACCGGACAGCGAGTCCCGGGTCTTGGTCAGCTGGGAGTCGATCTGGCCGAGCAGGTAGTGCTGCATGCCCATGATGCTGACGGCGGTGGCGGCGATGATGCCCAGGGCGAGCAGCCCCACGTTGGCCAGGGTCAGCTTGACGCGCAGCGAGTGCGTGCCCCGGGCGCGGCGGGACCGCGCGAGCGCGGGGCGCGGCGGGAGTGCCGGGAGTCTCATGCCAGCCCGTATCCGACGCCCCGCCGGGTGGTGATCACCGGCGCTTCTCCCGGGATGTGCAGCTTGCGGCGCAGATAGCTGATGTAGGTCTCGACGACCGTCGACTCCGGCGGGGTGTGCTCGTACTGCCAGACGTGGCGCAGGAGTTGCTCCTTGGGCACGATCTGTCCGCCGTTGCGCACCAGGAAGCGCAGCAGCGCGTACTCGGTGGGGGTGAGCTCGACCGTGCGCCCGGCGCGGTGCACCGAGTACGTCGTCTCGTCCAGTTCCAGGTCGCCGTGGCGCAGCGGGGGCCGCTGCGGCAGGACGTCGGCGGGCCGGGTGCGGCGCAGCACCGCGGTGATCCGGGCGATCACCTCGTCGATGTTGAACGGCTTGGTGATGTAGTCGTCGCCGAAGCCGAGCGCGCCGACGATCTCGGCGGGGGAGTCCCGCGCGGTCAGGAACACCAGCGCCAACTGTGGTTGCAGCAGGCGCAGTTCACGGCCCAGGGCGCGGCCGTCGCCGTCCGGCAGCATGACGTCGAGCAGCGCGACGTCGGGCCGGGTGCGCTCGGCGAGGGCGAGCGCCTCGCGGACCGTGCCCGCGGTCATCACCTCGAAGCGGTGGTAGCGCAGCGCGATGGTGAGGACGTCCGCGATGCTCGGCTCGTCCTCCACGACCAGCACGGTGCCGGGGGCGGTCGACATGCCCCCAGTATCGGTGCGCGGGCCCGGCGCCGGGCCGGTTGCCGCTTTGGAGTTCCTTGAGAGTCGTGCGTGAGCCGTGTCCCTGCGCGCCCGGCGCCGCCGATGCTGTTGCCCTGGCCCGGGGGGACCGGTCGACCGGCCGGTCATCGAACAAGGAGATGTGAACGTGGCGGCATTGGCACGGTGGTGCTACCGGCACCGGCTCGTGGTCCTGTTGCTGTGGGTGGGGGCGCTGTTCGGGCTGGGCTTCTCGGCCTCGACGGCGGGCACGGACTACGCGAACGTCTTCGCCCTGCCGAACACGGACTCCACGAAGGCCTACGACCTGATGGAGAAGGCCTTTCCCGAGCGCGCGGGCGACACCGACACGGTGGTGTGGAAGGTCGACGACCTCCACCGGGGGACGGTCCGGGACCAGGACGTACGGGACCTGATCGAGCCCGCGCTGACGAAGATCGCGAAGATGGACGGCGTCGGGGAGGTGGTCGACCCCTACTCCCCGCGCGGCGCGGCGCAGATCAGCGGCGACGGGCGCATCGCCTACGCCCAGATCACCTTCACCGAGCGGGCCAACGCCGTCCCGAAGGAACTCGTCCAGGACGTCGTCGACACCGCGCGGAGCGTCGGGACCCACGCCAGGGGGCTCCAGGTCGAGCTCGGCGGCCAGGCCATCCAGCGCGCGCAGGAACCGCCCACGGGCCTGGCCGAGATGGTCGGCCTCGCGGCCGCGGCGGTCGTGCTGTTCCTCGCCTTCGGCTCACTCGCCGCGATGTCCCTGCCGATCGGCGTGGCGATCTTCGGCGTCGGCACGGGCCTGTTCTCGACCCAGCTGCTCAGCCACGTCACCGCCATCCCCGACCTGGCCCCGCTGCTCTCCTCGCTGATCGGCCTCGGCGTCGGCATCGACTACGCCCTGTTCATCGTCACCCGGCACCGGCGCGGCCTGCTGCGCGGCGTCGACCCGGAGGAGGCGGCGGTCACCGCCCTGAACACCTCGGGCCGGGCGGTGCTGTTCGCGGGCGGCACGGTGTGCATCGCGCTGGCCGGGATGCTGGTGACGAACCTGCGCTTCCTGGACGGCGTGGTCATCGGCACCTCCCTCACCGTGGTGCTGAGCGTGTTCGCGGCCACCACCCTGCTGCCCGCCCTGCTCGGTCTGCTCGGTCCGCGGGTCCTCAGCCGCAGGCAGCGGCGCAGGCTGGCCGCCGAGGGTCCCGAGCCGGAGCGGGCGAGCGGGCTCGCGGCGCGCTGGTCGGCAAGCGTGCAGCGACGTCCGCGCCTGGTCGCGGTGGTCGCCGTGGCCGTCATGGCCGTACTCGCCGTGCCCGTGCTGTCGTTGCGGCTGGGCGCCACCGACCAGGGCAACGACGACACCACGACGACCACCAGGCAGGCGTACGACCTGCTCGCCGAGGGCTTCGGCCCCGGCTTCAACGGCCCGCTCCAGGTGGTCACGTCCGACGGCGCCACGACCGCGCTCGTCAAGGGCATCGAGGCGACCGACGGGGTGGCCCGGGTGGCCGCGCTGCCGCCCGCGCAGGGCGTCACCGTCATCCAGGTCGTGCCCACCACCTCGCCACAGTCCAAGGAGACCGACGACCTCATCGACACCCTGCGCGACGAGGTCATCCCGCGCTCGGGCGTGAGCGCGCACGTCGGCGGGGTCACCGCGGTCTCCAAGGACTTCGCGTCCGTCACCGGCGACCGGCTGCCGCTCTTCGTCGTCACCATCATCGGCCTGAGCTTCCTGCTGCTCCTGGTCGCCTTCCGCTCCCTGATGGTGCCGCTGACGGCCGCGGTGATGAACCTGATCGCCGCGGCGGCCTCCTTCGGCGTGCTGGTCGCGATCTTCCAGTGGGGCTGGGGCCTGGGCCTGCTCGGCCTCGGCAAGGAGGGGCCGATCAACGCCTTCCTGCCGGTCATCATGCTGTCCCTGCTCTTCGGACTGTCCATGGACTACCAGGTGTTCCTGGTCAGCCGGATGCACGAGGAGTGGGTGCACACCCGCGACAACGCCCGCGCGGTCCGGGTGGGCCTGGCGGAGACCAGCCGGGTCATCAACAGCGCGGCCCTGATCATGGTCTGTGTGTTCCTGGCGTTCGTCCTGAGCGGTGACTCGGGCGCGGCGGTGGCGGGCGTCGGCCTGGCGGCCGCGGTGGCGCTGGACGCGTTCGTCCTGCGTACGGCGCTGGTGCCGGCCGCGATGCACCTGCTGGGCGCCTCCAACTGGTGGCTGCCGGCCTGGCTGGACAAGCGGCTGCCGCATCTCGCGGTGGAGCCGAAGGAGACCCCGTCGGACCCGCCCCGCCCGGACACCGGGGACGAGGGCCCCGCCACGGTGGTCCACGGCTTCGTCCGTACGGCGGACGACGAGCCGGCCGAGGGTGCGAGCGTGACGCTGCTGTCCGAGGACGGCCGCCGGCTGGACCGGGTGACCTCCCTGGCCGACGGCTCGTACATCGTGTCGGTACCGGGGCCGGGCGCCTATCTGCTGACGGTGACGGCGGGACCGTACGGCCCCCAGGTCCGGCAGGTGACGGTGGCGGACGGACCGCTGGTGTACGACGTGGAGCTGGCCGAGGGGGAGGTGGACGCGGTCAACTAGCTTCCGAACAACCCGCCTTGAGGATCGCGTCGACGTCGAGAGTGACCTCGGCGCCGATGGCCGCGGGCAGAGTGGCGACTTCGCCGGGGGAGTACGGGCGGTGGTTCTCGTAGTCGTCCCCGGCGGGGTCGGTCAGGACGTGGAGGCGCTGGTGCTTGCGGTCGACGATCACGTAGACCGGGATCTTGGCGCCGGCGTAGGCCTTGACCTTGTGGCGTAGGTCGGTCTTCCAGTTGCTCGAGGTGACCTCCAGGACCAGGCGGAAGCAGACCGGGTCGTAGCAGTTGTTCTCGACGAGATGGTCCCGGAAGTCGGCGTCGACCAGGGACAGGTCGAGGATCGCGTAGTCCTCGGTGCCGGTCGGCAGCCAGAGGCCGATGCCCTGGACGACCCGGGTGTCGGTGCCGTGCAGTCCTGCGGAGAGGAAAGGGACCATGAGGTCGGTCAGGGCTACGGCGTGCGGGCCGTCGGGCGGCGGGGACACGAGGATCTGGCCTCCGATGATCTCGACGCGGTAGCCCGGATTGCGGTCCATGAGCCGATTGGCCTCCGCGATCAGCGGACGGTCTCCATGGGGCCGCTCGACGGATGCTGCGGACATCGCGTGCCTCCCGTGGGCTGGTGTCGAGAGCCTCATCGTAGGCAGCCGGGACCCCCGGTGTCCCCTTCGAACCGCTTCACCCGAAAGCGATCACTCCGCCTCGGCTCCCCGCCCCTTGCGCGCCGCTGGATCGGGGAGCGCCTTCGTCATTCCCGGCAGGAAGTCCGTGAACAGCTCGTGGACCTCCAGCACCAGCGGCCGCAGTACCCGGAAGCGGGCCAGTGCGACGCCGCGTCCGGTGAGGCGGGCGCCGCGCTCGGCGAGGCGGTAGCTGCGCTCGCGCCCTTCCGTCCGGTCGAAGATCCAGTACAGGACGAGCCCCATCTGCGAGAGCCACATCAGCTCCGGCAGCACGTCCCGCAGTTCGGGGGCCACCTTGGTCTTCGCCCCCGCGAGCACCTCCCGGTGGACGCCGATGGCCTCCACGCGCGCGTGCTCCGACTCCGGGGAGAAGGGGCTGAGCGGGCTGTCGGGGTCGGCGGCGTTCTTGAAGAACTGCACCGCGAACTCGTGGTACGGCGTGGCGACGTCCAGCCAGGTCCGCAGCACCCCGGCGAGCCGCGCCTCCAGACTCGTCTCCCGGTCCAAGATCTCCCGGACCGCCTCCCGGTGCTCGGCGGCGAGGCGGTCGTAGAAGCCCTGGATCAGGTGCTCCTTGCCGGAGAAGTAGTAGTACGCGTTGCCGACGGAGACCCCGGCCTCCTGGGCGATGGCCCGCATGGTCGTCTTGTCGTAGCCGCGCTCCTGGAACAGCCGCATCGCCGTCTCCAGGATCAGCGCGCGGGTCTGCTCGGACTTGCTGGGCGTGTCGCCGTCGCCGGGGCTCTCGTTGTTCGCAGGCACGGTAGGAGAGCCTAAACGGTTCGGCAGGAGCCGTCTTCGCAGCCGGGACCGGTGTAGGTCCACCCCCGGGAGGGGTGGTAGGTCCAGCCGTCCCCGCGCCCGTACGCGCCCCCGCCCCGCCGGCTCCCGCGCCAGCGGGCGGCGGCGAGGACCGCGCCCTTGGCCAGCCGGGCCCCGGTGGGGGTGTTCAGCCGGTGGGCGAGCGGCCGGTGTTCGCGCAGCGCCCACAGGGTCACGATCCAGGCGGCGCTGCCCCGGTAGACCTGCCCGCCGTCGCCGACGACGGTGACCACGTCGAGAGTGGCGCGGTGGTCGAGTCCCGGGAAGCGCCGCCTGGCCTCCGCCGAGGCGGCGGGTACCAGGTCCAGCGGCACCAACTGGCGCTGCCGTACGAGCCAGTCGCGTACGAAGGAGCACATGGCGCACTCGGCGTCGTACAGCACGGTGAGCCGGGGGGGGGGGGGCGGCGCCGCCGCGCCCCGCCCGCGGGGGGGCCGACGGACCCCGCCCCCCCCCCGCGCGGGGGGGGGGGGCGGGGGCGGGCCCCAAGGACAAGACAACCGCGGTGTTGGGGTTGTTAGT
>NZ_JBEOWS010000127.1:0-23780 GCF_040296125.1 Streptomyces sp. NPDC002265
GCAGCAGCCCGTCTGAACGCGCACCCGGGCACCGGGCCCCGGCGCCGGGGCCCGGTGCCCGACGGGGCGTCAGAAGCCCGCGGGCTCCGTGTACACCCCCCACTCGTCCCGCAGCACCCCGCAGATCTCCCCCAGGCTCGCCTCCGCCCGTACCGCGTCCAGCATCGGACCGATCATGTTCGAGCCGTCGCGTGCGGCGGCGAGCATCGCCTGCAGCGCCGCCCGCACGGCCGCGTCGTCCCGGGCCGCCCTGCGGCCGGCGAGGGTACGCACCTGCTCGCGCTCCACCTCGTGGCCGACCCGCAGGATCTCCAGGTCGCCGGTGACGGAGCCGGTGTGCACATTGACGCCGACGACCCGCTTCTCGCCCTTCTCCAGGGACTGCTGGTAGCGGAAGGCCGCCTCCGCGATCTCCCCGGTGAACCACCCGTCCTCGATCCCGCGCAGGATCCCGGAGGTGACCGGCCCGATGGGGTGCCGCCCGTCGGGGTGCGCCCGCAGCCCCCGCTCCTTGATCTGCTCGAAGATCTTCTCGGCGTCCGCCTCGATCCGGTCGGTGAGCTGCTCCACGTACCAGGAACCGCCCAGCGGGTCGGCCACGTTGGCGACGCCGGTCTCCTCCATGAGCACCTGCTGGGTGCGCAGCGCGATCTCCGCCGCCTGCGCGGAGGGCAGCGCGAGGGTCTCGTCCAGGGCGTTGGTGTGCAGCGAGTTGGTGCCGCCCAGCACCGCCGCCAGCGCCTCCACCGCCGTACGCACCACGTTGTTGTACGGCTGCTGCGCGGTCAGCGATACACCCGCGGTCTGGGTGTGGAAGCGCAGCCACTGCGCCTTCTCGGACCTCGCGCCGTACACGTCCCGCAGCCAGCGCGCCCAGATCCGGCGGGCCGCGCGGAACTTGGCGATCTCCTCGAAGAAATCGACGTGCGCGTCGAAGAAGAAGGACAGACCGGGGGCGAAGACGTCCACGTCGAGCCCGCGGCTCAGCCCGAGCTCCACGTATCCGAAGCCGTCGGCCAGCGTGTACGCCAGCTCCTGCGCGGCCGTCGAACCAGCCTCGCGGATGTGGTAGCCGGAGACGGACAGCGGCTTGTAGGCGGGGATGGCGTCCGCGCAGTGCTCCATCAGGTCGCCGATCAGGCGCAGATGCGGCTCGGGCCGGAAGAGCCACTCCTTCTGGGCGATGTACTCCTTGAAGATGTCCGTCTGGAGCGTGCCGTTGAGGACGGCCGGGTCCACGCCCTGCCGCTCGGCCGCGACCAGGTACATGCAGAACACCGGGACGGCCGGACCGCTGATCGTCATCGACGTGGTGACCTCGCCCAGCGGGATGTCCCGGAACAGGACCTCCATGTCGGCGGCGGAGTCGACGGCGACCCCGCAGTGCCCGACCTCGCCCAGCGAGCGCGGGTCGTCGGAGTCGCGGCCCATCAGGGTCGGCATGTCGAAGGCGACGGAGAGCCCGCCCCCGCCGTGGGCGAGGATCATCTTGTAGCGCTCGTTGGTCTGCTCGGCGTTGCCGAACCCGGCGAACTGCCGGATGGTCCAGGTCCGCCCCCGGTAGCCGGTCGGGTACAGCCCGCGGGTGAAGGGGTACTCCCCGGGCCAGCCGATCCGCTCGAAACCCCCGTAGTGGTCCCCGGGCCGGGGGCCGTACGCCGGCTCCACCGGGTCGCCCGAGAGCGTGGTGAAGTCGGCGTCCCGCTTGCGTGCGGCGTCGTACCGGGCCTGCCAGCGTCGGCGGCCCTCCTCGATCGCGTCGGCGTCCATACCTGCAAATTTACTAGGACGTCCTAGTAAGCGTCGACGGAGAACCGCCGCACGGACACCCGTACGGCGGTACCGGTTACGCCTTGGCGACGGCGGGGGAACCCTCCGCGACCGTCGGCTCCAGCTCGCGGCTGATCCTGCGCTCCACGAAGAAGGCGGCCGTGGGGATGGTCCCGGCCAGCAGCACCCACAGCTGCTTGCCGACCGGCCACTTCGCCTTGGAGCCGAGGTCGAAGGCGAAGACCAGGTAGACGACGTACAGCCAGCCGTGCGCGATCGCGACGACCCGGGTGACGTCCGCGGCACCGTCGACGTCGAGGCCGTACTTGGCGATCATGGCGAGGCACAGCAGGACGAGCAGCACGCCGGTGACATAGGCCAGGACGCGGTAGCGCGTCAGCACGCTTTTCTTCATGCCGACGAGCGTAACCGTCCGTTCCGGGAGATCTTGTCCGGGGCCACGCTGGGGCCACGCCGGGGCCGCCGGGTGGGTTACCGGGCGGGTCAGCGGTCGTCGAAGTCGTTCGCGGCGACCCGCAGGGGGCGCAGCAGCGCGAAGATCTCCGCGCACTCCTCGGCGTCGTACACCCCGAGCCCGAAGTCCATCGCCATCAGGTCGCGGGTGGCCGCCTCGACCACCTCGCGGCCCTTGGCGGTGATGGTGGCGAGGGTGCCGCGGCCGTCGTTGGGGTTGGGGCGCTTGTCCACCAGGCCGGAGCGCACCAGCCGGTCCACCGTGTTCGTCACCGACGTCGGATGCACCATGAGCCGCTCGCCGATCTTCGACATCGGCAGCTCACCCGCCTTGGAGAAGTTGAGCAGCACCAGCGCCTCGTAGCGCGCGAACGTCAGCTCGTAGGGCTTGACGACCGCGTCGACCTCGGCGAGCAGGATCTGGTGCGCGCGCATGATCGAGGTGATCGCGGCCATCGACGGCACACTTCCCCACCGCTGCTTCCACAGTTCGTCGGCGCGGGCGATGGGATCGAAGGGAAGGCTGAGGGGCTTCGGCACGTCGTCAGACATTACCCGTCGGTCATATCGCGGTCAGCCCTGTCTCGCCTTTCGGTCCGGCGGGCCTGTACGGCGAGCAGCGTGCAGCACACCGCGCCCAGCGCCCCGGCCCCCGCGACGGCCGCCCGCACACCCGCCACCTCGGCCGCCGCACCGGCCAGCGCCATGCCCAGGCCCTGGAGCGTCATCAGTCCTGCGGTCAGCAGGGTCATCGCCCGGCCGCGCAGTTCCTCCGGCACGTCCCGCGCCAGCCACTGGTCGACGCCGAGCGTGTACGCGGAGCCCGCGCCCGCGACGAGGAGCAGCAGCAGGGAGAGCGCCAGGCCGGGGTGGAGGGCGTAGCCGAGGTAGGGCAGCAGGGTGAGGCAGACCAGCGGCAGCGCGACGCGCTCGCGGGTGGCGGGCCGCAGCCGGGCGCCCGCGAACAGCTCCCCGGCGATCGTGCCGACCGGCAGGGCGCACATCAGCAGGCCGAGGCCGGTGGAGCCGGCACCGAGGCCGTCGGCGTACGGCGCGGCCAGGGCCTCCGGCGCCACGGAGAACATCGGCGGCACCCAGGACAGCAGCAGCAGGACCCGTACCCGGCGGTCGGCGAGCACCTGCCGGGCCCCGCGCAGGGAGTCCCCCACCAGCGCGCCGGTGCCGCGGACGCGGGCCGGGCGGCGCCGGGTGCCCAGCCGCAGCAGGGCCGCCGAGGCGAGGAAGGTGCCGACGGTGACCAGCAGCGCGTGGCGCGGGGAGACGACGGTGAGCAGCAGGCCGCCCAGCCCGTAGCCGACGAGCAGCGCGCTCTGCGCGACGATCCGCAGCAGGGAGCGGCCTAGGACGAACAGGTCGCCGTCGCCGAGGATGTCGGCGAGGGTGGCCATCCGGGTCCCGGAGAACACCGGTGAGACGACGGCGAGCACACAGCGCAGGGCCAGCAGTACGGCGATGGGCGCGCCCGGCGTCACCATCAGCGCCACGCATCCGGCGCAGACGAGGTCGCACACCACCAGCACACGGCGGGCCGGGTGGCGGTCGGCGACCCCGGCGAGCAGGGTGCCGCCGATCAGGTAGGGCAGGAAGCCGAGCGCGAAGGCCAGTGCGCTCAGCAAGGGGGAGCCGGTCAGGTCGTAGACCAGGACGGACAGCGCGATCTCGGCGACGACCACGCCGAGCATGGACAGCAGGTGGGCGGCGAAGACGGCGCGGAACTCGCGGACCGCGAAGACCCGGGCGTATCCCGTGGGCGCGGGGGCGGCGGTCGGCTCGGGCGCGGCGGGCCCGGGGGTCTCCGGCGGTGTCGTCGTGGTCTGGGGTTCTTCCGGCATGGCAGCAGGGTGCGGTCCGGCGCGCGGACGGCCGTAGAGTTTCGGCTCAGACCGAATCGAAGGCCGGACGGGAAGAGGTGGTGGGGTCGTGCCGATGCGGCTGCACTTCGGGGAGGACGACTTCCTGCGCTGCCGGTTCGCGCTCTCGCCGCTGTGGGAGACGCAGGAGGCGGTGCGCACCCTCAAGCGGTCCGACCGGCACGGCTACCACGCGCACTGGCTGCGCCGGATCCGCGCGGCGGCCGAAACGCTCGACCTGAGCGGGCTGTGGCTGGTGATGCCGCGCCGCGGCCACTCCCCCGACTGGCTGGGCGCGCCGCCGATCGGCCCGGCGGCCGGTTTCGAGGAGGAGATCGCCGCGGTCCGCGCCGCCGATCCCGAGGCGGCCCGCGCGGACACCGCCCGCTCCCTCGCGGACACCCCGGGCGCGCTCGACTCGCCGCGCGGCCGGGCCTGGCTGGCGGACCCGGCCCGCATGATCCGGGAACTGTCCGACGCGCTGGAGGAGGTCTGGCACACCCTGCTGGCGCCGGACTGGCCCCGGCTGCGGGCGCTGCTGGAGGCGGACATCGCCTTCCACTCGCGCCGGCTGGCCGAGGTCGGCCTGGGCGGGCTGCTGCCGGAGGTCAACCGGCGCTGCGGCTGGCACGCCGGGACGCTGACCGTCGAGACGCACATCGAGTACGAGCGGCACCTCGGCGGGCAGGGGCTGGTGCTGATGCCGAGCGTGTTCAGCTGGCCGGACGTCATCAGCGGCTTCGAGCCGCCCTGGCAGCCGACGCTGGTCTACCCGGCGCGGGGCATCGGCGGGCTGTGGGCCGAGCCGGCCGACCGGCTGCCCGACGCGCTGGTCCGGCTGCTGGGCCGCGGCCGGGCCGCCGTGCTGACGGCACTGGACGAGCCCGCCAGTACCTCGGCCCTCGCGCCCAGGCTGGGGCTCGCGCCGTCGTCGGTGTCCGCGCATCTGACCGCGCTGCGCGACGCGGGCCTGCTGACCGCGCGACGTTACGGCCACCAGGTGCTGTACGAGCGGACACCCCTGGGAATCGCCCTCGCCTCGGGCGGCTGATCACCCGCGGGGCCCCTCACCTCCGCCCACGCGCCTCCGCCCGAGCCCGCGCCCGCTCGTCCGCGCCCGTGCCGTGGTCGAGCGGCCGTGCCGTGGTCGAGCGGCCGTGCCGTGGTCGAGCGGCCGTGCCGTGGTCGAGCGGCCGTGCCGTGGCGCTCGGACCAGGTGCTCAGACCAGGTCGAGCAGGCCGGCCAGAAGGTCGTACAGGGTCTTCTCCGGGTAGGCCACCGCGTCCTGCGACCGCCAGGCCACATATCCGTCGGGCCGGACCAGCACCGCGCCCCGCGGTGTCGTGCCGTGCAGCACGGACCAGTCCGTGCCGTCCTGGGGGGCGAGGTCCGCGAGCGGGCCCCGGCCCACGCGGTACGACTCCAGGCGTACCGCGAGCCGTTCGGCGACCCGCTGCGCCGCCGTGTGCCAGGCCGTGTCCTCGGCGCCGCTGAGCAGCACGAACGAGGTCTCGTACAGGTCGACGGTGGAGGTGCGCACGCCGGAGCGCAGCAGCCACATGTGCGGGGCGCGGCTGCCGGGCTCGCCGTTCATCGCCATCTCGTCGGGCACCACCGGGCCCTCGGGGTCGGTGCCGACCACGGCGCCGCGGGGGTAGCGGTAGCCCAGGGCCACCTTCAGCACGCCGCCCTGGCGGGCGCCGCCCGCGCCGCCCGCACCGGGGGCGGGGGCGTAGCCCGGGTGGCTGTGCTCCACCGAACGGGCCGCCGCCCGCGCGCTGGTGGCCAGGGCCACCGGCTTGCGCTCCGCCTCGTAGGACTCCAGCAGGCCGGGTCCCGCCCAGCCGTTGAGCACGGCGGCGAGCTTCCAGGCGAGGTTGTGCGCGTCCTGGATACCGGTGTTGGAGCCGAACGCGCCGGTCGGTGACATCTCGTGGGCGGAGTCCCCGGCGAGGAAGATCCGGCCGGCCGAGTAGCGCTCGGCGACCCGCTGCGCCGCGTGCCAGGGCGCCTTGCCGGTGATCCGCACGTCCAGGTCCGGGACGCCGACGGCCCGGCGGATGTGGGCGATGCAGCGCTCCTCGGTGAAGTCCTCCAGCGTCTCGCCGCGCTCGGGGTGCCAGGGCGCGTGGAAGACCCACTTCTCCACGTTGTCCACCGGCAGCAGCGCGCCGTCCGCGTCCGGGGCGGTCAGGTAGCAGCAGATGAAGCGCCGGTCGCCGACCGCGTCCGCGAGTTTGAGGGAGTCGAAGGTGACGCTCACGTTGTGGAACAGGTCGCCCGGACCCGTCTGGCCGATGCCCAGCCCCTCCCGGACGGGGCTGCGCGGGCCGTCGGCCGCGACGAGGTACTCGGCGCGCACGGTGGTGTGCTGCCCGCTGTCCCGGTTCTTCACGACCGCGGTGATCCCCTCGCCGTCCTGCTCGACGGAGATCAGCTCGGTGGAGAACCGGATGTCGCCGCCCAGTTCGCGGGCGCACTTGAGCAGCACCGGTTCCAGGTCGTTCTGGCTGCACAGGCACCAGCCGCTCGGGCTGAAGCGGGCCAGGCCGCCGCCCGGGTCGATCTCCTTGAACAGCCACTCGCCCGCGCCGCCGGTCAGGGAGGGGGCCTGGAGGATGCCGTGGTTGTCGGCCAGGGTCGAGGCGGCCTCGCGGATCTGCTGCTCGGCCCCGGCGACCCTGAACAGTTCCATCGTGCGCACGTTGTTGCCGCGGCCGCGAGGGTGTCTGGAGGTGCCCGCGTGCTTCTCGACGACCAGGTGCGGGATGCCGAGTCGGCCCAGGAACAGTGAGGCGGACAGTCCCACGAGGGACCCGCCCACGACGAGTACGGGTACGTGATGCTCGACTTCTTCGGTCATCAATGCCTCCAGCAGCGGACCCCGGCTACAGGGCTTCCATGGACCCCCGGCTACAGGGCTTCCATGCCCCGGCGGGAGGGGTTCGCTCGCCTCATTCACCCGACTGGTCACCCCGTACGTCACCCGCTTCGCCCGGGTGGTCACCCACGTGGTTCACGCGAGTCGCGCCGCCCTGCGGACCGAACCACGATCGGGGTCCGGGCCGTTCGCCGCTCCCGGCACCGGGAGCGCCCCGGAAGTCACTGAGGAGATGTGTGCTGGATGTCAATCTCGGAACGTGTATCGGAACGTGTGTCCGACCGCGTGTCGGACCGTGTCTCGCGCCGGGCCCCGCAGCGGATCTCGGAGCGGGTGTCGCAGTCCGCCTTCGACGGCTCCCGGCTGCGGGTCATCCTGCTGCTGGACCTTCACGACGGCGCCCAGAAGCAGTTCCTGGAAGCCTACGAGCAGATGCGCAACCAGGTGGCCTCCGTCCCCGGCCACATCAGCGACCAGCTGTGCCAGTCGATCGAGAACCCCTCGCAGTGGCTGATCACCAGTGAGTGGGAGAGCGCGCCGCCGTTCCTCGCCTGGGTCAACAGCGAGGAGCACGTCGAGACGGTGCAGCCGCTGCACAGCTGCGTGCGCGACACCCGCTCGCTGCGCTTCAGCGTGCTGCGCGAGACGAGCAACGCCGCCCCGGCGCTGCCCGAGTCGGAGAAGGGCCGCTTCCAGGCTACGGCCCGGGTGGGCGACGGCGTGGTACGCCACGCCCTCACTTTCACCGTGAAGCCGGGCAGCGAGCGGATCGTCGCCGATCTGCTCGCCGGCTACTCCTCGCCGCGGGCGCAGGTCGACGAGAACACCCGGCTGCGGCGCACCTCGCTGTTCATGCACGGCAACCGGGTCGTGCGGGCCATCGAGGTGGAGGGCGACCTGATGGCCGCGCTGCGCCATGTGTCCCGCCAGCCCGAGGTCCGGGCGGTCGAGGAGGCCATCAACCCCTATCTGGAGCAGGACCGGGACCTCAGCGACCCGGGGTCGGCCCGGCTCTTCTTCACCCGGGCGGCGCTGCCCGCGGTGCACCACGTGGCGGTCGGCGCCGGACAGCCCCAGGACGTCAAGCGGCACGCGCTGTTCTACCCGGCCAAGCAGGGCTCCGGTATGGCCCTGGCCCGGCTGCTCGCCCGTGAGGACGAGGCGGCGGCCGACGACCCGGCGAACCCCGTGCACTGCAGCACGATCTTCCAGCGCGACGACATCGTCGTACGGCTGGTCGACGTACGGGGCGACCTCGCGCACGACCCCGTCCTGACCCTCGGTCTCACGGGCGGCCGCAACGGAGCGGTCCTGAACCGGCTGCTCGACGGCGACGCGCTCGGCGTCGACGGCGCGCCGGTCACCGAGCAGGACCTGGCCCGGTTCATCGAGCGGTCCGACATGAAGCTCGTCACCGACCGCACCTCGTCGGACGCCTGACGGCGGGTCCGGCCCGGTCAGCGGCCGGACACGCAGGCTCCGTCGGCACCGGCCGACGGGCCGGCTGTACCCACCAACCGGAGGAAACACATGACCACGCCCCGCCCACGCATCGTGGACCTGAGCGAGACCGAGCCCAACACCCGGCGCGGAGGTGACCTGCGCGCGATGCTCACGCCCACCGCGGTCGGCGCCAAGTCCGGCTTCATGGGGCTCGCCATCGTCCAGCCCGGCGACCGCATCGGCGAGCACTACCACCCGTACTCCGAGGAGTTCGTGTACGTCGTGAGCGGTCAGCTCGAAGTCGACCTGGACGGCGAGACCTTCCCGATCCGGGCCGACCAGGGACTGCTGATCCCGATCAACATGCGCCACCGCTTCCGCAACGTGGGCAGCGTGGAGGCCCGGATGGTCTTCCATCTGGGCCCGCTGGCGCCGCGCCCCAAGCTCGGCCACGTCGACACCGAGGTGACCGAGGAGACGGAAGGAGCCTGCATGCACCTGACACCCGAGCGAGTCGAGGCGGTGTCATGACCCGGCGCGTGGCGGTCACCGGCGTCGGCATCGTGGCCCCGGGCGGCGTGGGCGTACCGGCGTTCTGGGACCTCCTGGCGAACGGCCGCACCGCGACGAGGGGCATCACGCTCTTCGACCCGGCGGGTCTGCGTTCGCGTATCGCGGCCGAGGTCGACTTCCACCCGGCCGCCCACGGAATCGACGCGGCGACGACCGAACGCGCCGACCGCTATGTCCAGTTCGCCATGGTGGCCGCCCGGGAGGCGGTCGGCGACGCGGGACTCGACCCGGAGAAGGAGGATCCCTGGCGGATGGGGGTGTCCCTGGGCACCGCCGTGGGTGGCACCACGCGCCTGGAGAACGACTACGTGGCGGTCAGCGAGAAGGGCCGGCGCTGGGACGTCGACCACCGCCGGGCGGCTCCTCATCTGCACCGCGCCTTCTCCCCGAGCGCCCTCGCCTCCGAGGTCGCCGAGCAGTTCGGGGCGCACGGTCCGGTGCAGACCGTCTCCACGGGCTGCACCTCCGGTCTCGACGCGATCGGCTACGCCTTCCACGCCGTACAGGAGGGCCGGGTCGACGTCTGCATAGCCGGCGCCTCGGACTCGCCGATCTCCCCGATCACGATGGCGTGCTTCGACGCCATCAAGGCGACCTCTCCGAACAACGACGACCCCGAGCACGCGTCCCGGCCGTTCGACAAGGACCGCAACGGGTTCGTCATGGGTGAGGGCGGAGCCGTCCTCGTCCTGGAGGAACTCGAACACGCCCGCGCCCGCGGGGCCCGCGTGTACTGCGAGATCGGCGGCTACGCCACCTTCGGCAACGCCTACCACATGACCGGTCTCACCCGGGAGGGCCTGGAGATGGCGCGCGCCATCGACGACGCGCTCGCCCACGCCCGGCTGGACGGCTCGGACATCGACTACGTCAACGCCCACGGTTCCGGTACGCAGCAGAACGACCGGCACGAGACGGCCGCGGTGAAGCGGTCGCTGGGCGATCACGCCTACCGGACGCCGATGAGCTCGATCAAGTCGATGGTGGGCCACTCGCTGGGCGCCATCGGGGCGATCGAGGTGCTGGCCTGTGTGCTGGCCCTGGTCCACCAGGTCGTGCCGCCGACGGCGAACTACACGACCCCGGACCCCGAGTGCGACCTCGACTACGTGCCGCGCACCGCGCGCAAGGCGAAGCTGCGCAACGTGCTGTCCGTCGGCAGCGGCTTCGGCGGCTTCCAGTCCGCGGTGATTCTCACCCGGCCCGACGGGAGGACCCGATGACGTCACAGCGAGCCCGGCGCGCCGCCGTCACCGGCATAGGCGTCGTCGCCCCCAACGGGCTGAGCACCGAGACCTTCTGGAAGGCAACCCAGGAGGGCGTCAGCGTCCTGGACCGGGTGACCCGCGAAGGATGCGACCACCTGCCCCTGCGGATCGCGGGCGAGGTCCGCGGCTTCGATCCCTCGGAACTGATCGAGGAGCGGTTCCTCGTCCAGACGGACCGGTTCACCCACTTCGCGATGGCCGCGGCCGACGGCGCCCTGGCGGACGCCCGGCTGGGCCGCGCCGACACCGACCGGGATCCGTTCGCGGTCGGCGTGGTCACGGCCGCGGGCTCCGGCGGCGGCGAGTTCGGCCAGCGGGAACTCCAGCGGCTGTGGGGCCAGGGCCCCCGGTTCGTGGGCCCTTACCAGTCCATCGCCTGGTTCTACGCGGCGAGCACCGGCCAGGTGTCCATCCGCGGCGGGTTCAAGGGACCGTGCGGCGTGGTGGCCAGCGACGAGGCCGGTGGCCTGGACGCGCTGGCACACGCGGCCCGCGCGGTGCGCCGGGGCACCGGCGTCGTCGTGACCGGGGCCGCCGAGGCCCCGCTGGCGCCGTACTCGATGGTCTGCCAGCTCGGCTACGACGACCTCAGCACCAGCGACGACCCGACTCACGCCTACCGGCCCTTCACCGCCGCCGCCTGCGGGTTCGTGCCCGCCGAGGGCGGCGCGATGATCGTGGTCGAGGACGAGGGGGCGGCGCGGGAGCGGGAGGCCACCGTCCGGGCGTTCATCGCCGGGCACGGGGCGACCTTCACCGGCGCGTCCCTCTGGGAGCGGTCCCGGGAGGGGCTGGCCCAGGCGATCCGGGTCGCGCTCGACGAGGCCCGGTGCGCCCCGGAGGAGGTCGACGTCGTGTTCGCGGACGCCTTCGGGACACCGGAGGCCGACCGTGCCGAGGCGCTGGCCATCGCCGACGCCCTGGGCGCGCACGGCCGGCGGGTGCCGGTGACGGCGCCCAAGACCGGGATCGGCCGGGCGTACTGCGGGGCGCCGGTGCTGGACGTCGCGGCGGCGGTGCTGGCCATGGAACACGGACTCGTACCGCCCACGCCGAACGTCTACGACCCCTGCCACGACCTCGACCTGGTGACCGGGCGGGCGCGTCCCGCACAGCTGCGCACCGCCCTGGTCGTCAGCCGGGGACTCATGGGCTCCAACGCGGCCCTCGTGCTGCGGCACGGCGCCCATGCCCTCTGAGAAGAAGGAGAGACAGATGGACGACCAACTGACCGCACGGGAACTGGCCGCGCTGATGAAGAAGGCGGCCGGCGTCACGGTGGTCGCCGACGAACTGGAGCTGCGGCTCGACGCCGGCTTCGACGAGTTCGGGCTGGACTCGCTCGGCCTGCTCGGCATCGTCGGCGAGCTGGAGAACAACCACGCCATGGTGCTGCCGCCCGACGCGGAGCGCTGCCGGACCCCGCGCGAATTCCTCGACCTCGTCAACAGCAACGTAGTGGCAGGAGCCTGACATGGCAGGACACACCGAGAACGAGATCACCATCGCCGCTCCCCTGGATCTCGTCTGGGACATGACCAACGACATCGAGAACTGGACGGAGCTGTTCAGCGAGTACGCCTCCGTCGAGGTCCTGTCCCGGGAGAACGGCAAGACCACCTTCCGCCTCACCATGCACCCGGACGACAACGGCAAGGTCTGGAGCTGGGTGTCGGAGCGTGAGCCCGACCGGAAGCGGCTCATGGTCAAGGCCCGCCGGGTGGAGACCGGTCCGTTCGCCTACATGAACATCAAGTGGGTGTACGAGGAGACCCCGGCCGGTACCCGGATGCACTGGACGCAGGACTTCGAGATGAAGCCCGACGCGCCCGTGGACGACGCCTGGATGACCGAGAACATCAACCGCAACTCGGTCGTCCAGCTCCAGCTCATCCGGGACAAGGTCGAGCAGCGCGCCCGCCGGCGCGCGCCCGCCTCCGTCACCCACGGCTGACCGGCCCCTCGTCCTCACCTGTCGGCCCGCGGACCGTCCGTCCGGACGGTCCGCCCGGCTCGCCGCCCCCGAGAGGAACGCCCCCTCATGCACCAGACACTGATCGTGGCCCGGATGGCGCCGGGCTCGGCCCCGGACATCGCGAAGGTGTTCGCGGAGTCCGACGACGGCGAACTGCCGCACCTCATCGGCGTCACGCGCCGCACCCTGTTCCAGTTCGACGACGTGTACATGCACCTCGTGCAGGGCGAGCGCCCGCTCGGCCCCGCGATCGCGAAGGTGGCCGGCCACCCGGCCTTCAAGGAGATCAGCGACCGGCTCACCGCGTACGTGAGCGCGTACGACCCGGCGACCTGGCGCGGCCCGAAGGACGCGATGGCCCACGAGTTCTACCGCTGGGAGCGCGACGGCCGCTCCTGACGCGTCCGGCGTGACAAGGGTCCGCCCCCGGCATCGACCGGGGGCGGACCCTTGTCACGTCGGGATCAGGCGGGTACGACGCACTCGAACGCGTGCAGATACGCATTGACCGGCTGGATCTCAGCGACGGTCAGCCCGGCCTCCGTCATGCGGGCGACCAGGCTCTCCTTGGTGTGCTTGGCTCCCCCGACGTTGAGGAGCAGCAGCAGGTCCATGGAGGTGGTGAACTTCATCGACGGGGTGTCGTCGACGAGGTTCTCGATGATGACGACCCGGGTCCCGGGACGAGCCTTGGCCATCACATTGCGCAGCGTCCTGCGGGTGCTGTCGTCGTCCCATTCCAGGATGTTCTTGATGATGTACAGGTCGGCCTCGACCGGGATGTCCTCACGGCAGTCCCCGCCGACGATCCGGGCCCGCTCGGCGAGGGCGCCGCCCACCCGCAGCCGGGCGTCCGCCTTCTCCACCACTCTCGGCAGGTCGAGCAGGGTGCCGCGGACGTCCGGGTGCTTCTCCAGCAGGCTGGCCAGCACGTGCCCCTGGCCGCCGCCGATGTCGGCGACCGTCGTCACGCCGGTGAGGTCGAGCAGCTCGGCGACGTCCCGCGCCGACTGCTCGCTGGAGGTCGTCATGGCCTGGTTGAAGACGTGCGCGGAGTCCTGCGCGTCCTCGTGCAGGTAGTCGAAGAACCCCTTTCCGTAGAGCTCGTGGAAGACGCTGCCGCCCGAGCGCACCGCCTCGTCGAGCAGCGGCCAGGCGTCCCAGGTCCAGGGCTCGGTGCACCACAGGGAGATGTACCGGAGGCTGTGCGGGTCGTCCTCGCGCAGCAGCCGGGACATGCTGGTGTGGACGAACCGTCCGTCCTCGTTCTGCGCGAAGACGCCGTAGCAGGACAGGGCGCGCAGCAGGCGCAGCAGCGGCCGGGGCTCGACGCCGAGCTGGGCCGCGAGCTGCTCCGCGCTCGCGGGCTGCTCGCCGAGGGCGTCGGCGACGCCGAGCCTGGCCGCCGCCCGCACGGCCGCGGCGCAGGCGGCGCCGAAGACGAGCTCCCTCAGCCGCATGGCCGGGGCGGGCTGCTGCGGGGCCGTGGCGGGTTCTGCCACGGTGGCCGGAGTCTGCGCGGGGGCGGGACTCACAGTGGTCATGTACCGTCTCGATTCGCTTGGTTCGCTGGGGGCGGCAAGGGCACGGGTGGTCCGGTCAGCACATTCCGGCGGGCAGTGAGCGCCGGCACGTGTTGTGGGCGAACTTGTTTCCCTTTCCGGTGTCCCGGTTGGCCAGGTCGGCCGTCGAATTACCGTGCAGCACATTGCGCCGGATGACGTTGTTCTGGTTCGGCGCGCCCACGACACTCTTGAAAAGGACCACTCCGCCGGAGAACGGGGACTTCCCCACGTTGTGGTGGATCTCGTTGCGCTCGACGACCGACTTCTCGATTCCGGTGAGGACGATTCCGGCGCCCTGGATGAAGGGCAGCCGGGCGGTCTTCGGGCAGTACGCGTTGTTGTCGTGGACGTAGTTCCTGCGCACGAGGATGTTGCCGGTGCGCGGCTTGTTCTCGTCGCCGACCACGAACATGCCGCCGCAGTTGCGGTCGACGTCGTTGTTCTTGACCGTGACGTTGCGCAGCCGCCGGACCGTGATGCCGATGCGGTTGCCGGTCAGCCGGTTGTTGCGGACGACGGTGCCGTGCGTGTCGATGGCGCCCGCCTCGGTGCGGACCGTGTTGGAGAGGAAGAGGCCCGACTCGCCGTTCTTGCGGGCGACGTTGTGCGCGAACAGGCTGCGGACCGAGAGCTCCTCGGCGAAGCCCCAGTTGCCGTTCCTCTGCGAGGTCACATGGCGCACGGACAGCCTGTCGGTACCGGAGGCCCACAGCCCGTTCTTCTTGAAGCCGGTCAGCACGAGCCCCCGGATACGGGTGTCGACGACGGGCCTGGCGGCGGTGCCCTCCACGCAGATGCCGTTGCCGGCGGCCGCGCAGCTGTTGGCCGCCCTCTTCTTGTTCAAGGCCGGCTTCAGCACGGTCAGCGCACCCGAGCCACGCAGGACGAGGTGGGACTTCGTGATGCGGACGCTCTCGCGATAGGTGCCGGGCCTGATGTAGATGACGTCACCCGACCTCGCGACGTCGACCGCCCTCTGGATCGAATCCCCCGGACGTACCACATGGACCCGCGAAGCGGCATCGGCCGTGGGAATACCGGCCAGTCCCGATGCGATCACCAGCGCGGTGCAGCCGAGGTATCCGATGTGCTTTCTTTTCATGGGTCGAAGCTATGGTCCGCATTTCCGACCCGCCAGGTTCACCCACCTCTTTTACCGCGTTTGGAGCACGGACGGCGCAATCCCGAACCCGAAAGGCGGTGTCGGCGAGGACGGCCGAGGGTCCGTGAAACCCCTTGCGTGCCACGGGCACGGAAAAGCCCCGGCCGTCGGGGGCCGGGGCTTTCCCGGGTCTGTGTTCCGTGTCGCGTGCCGCGTGCCGCGTATCGCGTGCTAAGCGGAAAGGTGGCGCTCCACCGTCTCCACCTTCGAGGTCAGTCCGTCCGTCACCCCGGGCCGTATGTCCGCCTTGAGGACCAGGGACACCCGCGGCGCCCGCTCCTCGACGGCGGCGACGGCGCGGCGGACGACGTCCATCACCTCGTCCCACTCGCCCTCGATCGAGGTGAACATGGCGTCGGTGCGGTGGGGCAGTCCGGACGCGCGGACCACCCGGACGGCGTCGGCGACGTACTCCCCGACTTCCTCGCCGACCCCGAGCGGGGTGACGGAAAAGGCGACGATCATGCGTTCACCACTCCTTCCTTGCGGGCCCGGGAGGCGATGACCGCGTCCTCGGCCTCGCGGCGCAGCCGGCGCTCGGCGAAGAAGCCGCCGGTCGGCAGGACCGACAGGACGAAGTAGAGCGCGGCGGTGCCCAGCGGCCACTTGGCGCGGTTCCAGGCGTCCGCCCAGAAGATCACGTAGAGGATGAACAGGACGCCGTGGACCGCTCCCATCACGGGCACCGCGTTGAAGTCGGTGGTCCGCTTGAGCACCGAGCAGACGAGCAGCAGCAGGAAGGAGATGGCCTCGGGGGCTGAGACCAGACGGAGGCGGCGGAGGGCGGTGGCGGTTTTGAGGTCCACGGGGCACCTTCGGTGGGAGACGAGGAGGTCACGGTTTGTGAACGCGCGCACAAGCGTCCGCCCATTGTGACAAACGGTCCGGCGCCGTCCGGGAGGGGGGCCGCACTTCCCCTAGGGGTGCATTCAGGGGCGTTCTCCACCCCGGGGACCTGTCCGGGCGAGCGGACGGCGGCTACCTTCGCAGCGTGGCGATGTTCCGAATGCAGGGCAGCAAGGTGCTCGCCGTCGACATGACCGGGGATGCCGTGAAGGCGAAGAACGGCTCGATGGTCGCGTACGACGGGCAGATGGCCTTCAAGAAGCTCAGTGGCGGCGGCGAGGGGCTGCGGGGGATGGTGACCCGGCGGCTCACCGGCGAGCAGATGACGGTGATGGAGGTCAGAGGCCAGGGGACGTGCTGGTTCGCGGACCGCGCGAGCGAGATCAACCTCGTCCGCCTCCAGGGGGACAAGCTGTACGTGGAGTCGAGCAACCTGCTCGCGACGGACGCCGGGCTGCGCACCGGCACCACGTTCACCGGGCTGCGCGGCGCCGCGCAGGGCAACGGGCTGTTCACGACGACCGTCGAGGGGCACGGCCAGGCGGCGATCACCTCGGACGGACCCGCGGTGGTGCTCCGGGTCAGCCCGCAGTACCCGCTGACCGTCGACCCGGGCGCGTACATCGCGCACCAGGGGAACGTCCGGCAGTCCTTCCAGTCCGGTGTGACGTTCCGCACTTTTCTCGGGGAGGGCGGCGGCGAGGCCTTCCAGATCCGCTTCGAGGGGGACGGACTGGTGTACGTGCAGCCGAGCGAGCGGAACACGGTGGCGGGGGATCTCTGAGATGGCCTTCCGTGAGATCAACTCCAAGATGGTCGAGGCGACCGTCGCCCCGGGGCAGCGGCTGTTCAGTCAGCGCGGCGCGATGCTCGCCTACCGGGGCGAGGTGTCCTTCACCCCCAACATCCAGGGCGGCCAGGGCGGGATCAGGTCGATGATCGGGCGCCGGGTCGCGGGCGAGGCCACCCCGCTGATGTCCGTCGAGGGCAGCGGCACGGTCCTGTTCGGGCACGGCGGCCACCACGTCCAGGTCGTCCACCTCACCGGCGACACGCTGTACGTCGAGGCGGACCGCCTGCTCGCCTTCGAGGGCACGCTCCAGCAGGGCACGATGTTCATGGGCGCGCAGGGCGGCGTCATGGGCATGGTCCGCGGTCAGGTCACCGGCCAGGGGCTGTTCACGACCACGCTCAAGGGGCACGGCGCGGTGGCGGTGATGGCGCACGGCGGGGTCTTCGAGCTCCCGATCACCCCGCAGCGGCCGGTGCACGTCGACCCGCAGGCGTATGTCGCCCATCACGGCGACGTGCGCAACAAGCTGTCCACGGCGCTGGGCTGGCGCGACATGGTGGGCCGCGGCTCCGGGGAGGCGTTCCAGCTGGAGCTGAGCGGCAGCGGCACGGTCTACGTCCAGGCGTCGGAGGAGAAGCTGTGAGCGGGTACGTGACGGCGGGCGGTCCGGTGGTGCACGACCCGATGACGCTGCCCGTCGACGACAACGTCAACGCCTACACCTTCTGCGTGGAGCTCAAGGGGAGCCAGTGGTTCCTGCAGAAGGGGAAGATGATCGCCTACTACGGGTCGATCGACTTCAACGGCGTCGGGCACGGCCGTTTGGACCGGCTTGTCCGCACGTCGTTTCATTCGCCTCTGCACGCGGCCGAGTGGGTCGTGGCGGAGGGCTCGGGCAAGATGCTCCTCGCCGACCGGGCCTTCGATGTGAATTCGTACGACCTCGACGACGGCAACCTGACCATTCGCTCGGGCAATCTGCTCGCTTTTCAGCCAAGTCTCGCGCTCAAGCAGTCGATCGTGCCGGGTTTTCTGACCCTTATCGGAACCGGCAAGTTTGTGGCCGCATCTAACGGGCCGGTGGTGTTCATGGAGCCTCCGATCCGGGTGGACCCGCAGGCGCTCGTCGGCTGGGCGGACTGCCCCTCGCCGTGCCATCACTACGACCATGCGTACATGACCGGCGTGATGGGCGGTCTACGTGCGATGACGGGCCTGGGCGGGGCCTCCGGGGAGGAGCATCAGTTCGAGTTCGTCGGCGCCGGCACAGTGCTGCTCCAGTCGACCGAGACACTCATGGCCGAGCAGGCCACGGGGGCGGTTCCGCACGCGGCGGGCGTGCCCGGCGGCGGCGTCCACGGTGGTCAGGGGCAGCCGTCCGGGGCACCGCGCCTTCCCGGACAGCTGGGAGACCTCCAGCGTCGCTTCGGGCTGTGAGCGGTAGTCTGCGGAGTGTGACATCGAACGCGTGCGCACCGTCACACCACCCTCACTAGTTCGCCTTTCAACCTTTTAGGTAGACTTCATTCATGGAGACCGAAACGGCCACGCGCTGGCTGACCGATGCGGAGCAGTGCGCCTGGCGCACCCACCTGGAGGTCAACAGGCTGTTGAGTTACCAGCTCGAAAAGGACCTCCAGCCGTTCGGCCTGACAATGAACGACTACGAGATCCTGGTGAATCTCTCCGAGTCGGAGGACGTCAGGATGCGAATGAGCGATCTCGCCTCCGCCACGCTCCAGTCCAAGAGCAGGCTCTCCCACCAGATCACCCGTATGGAGAACGCCGACCTCGTCCGCCGGGAGAACTGCGAGTCCGACCGTCGCGGACTGTACGCGGTGCTCACCGAGCACGGCTTGGAGACCATGCAGAAGGTCGCGCCCCACCATGTGGCGTCGGTGCGGAACCACTTCATCGACCTCGTCTCGCCCGAGGCCCTGGCGGAGCTCGACAAGGCCCTCAAGCCCATCGCCCAGCACCTTCGCGGGCAGCGCGGCCGCCTCTGACGGCACGCCCCGCGCGAGCGGCGGCGGGCGGACGCCCCGACGCCGCGCGAGCGGCGGCGGGCGGACGCCCCGACCGGGCTCCGCCCGCCTGCGCGCCCCACGAGGGCGCCGTCGCCACGGCGGGGCGAACAGGCGGGCGGCCGGGGCCGGCGGACAGGCACGCGTCGCCGCGGCCCGGCGGCGGCCCCGCGCAGGCCCCGCCCGGGGACCTCGCGGCCGGCCGTGTCAGTTTTGGGTCAGGCCCGCCACCAGTTCGTCCGCCGCACGGTACGGGTCCAGTTCGCCCGCCACGATCCGCTCCGCCAGCGCACTCAGGCGGCGGTCGCCGTGCAGGTCGGCGATCCGCTCGCGCAGCGCCGTGACGGCGATCGTCTCGACCTCGCGGGCGGCGCGGGCCCGCCGGCGTTCGGTCAGGACGCCCCGCTCCTCCATCCAGGCCCGGTGCTTGTCGAGTGCCTCGACGACCTCGTCGATCCCCTCGGCGCGGGCGGCGACCGTCTTGACGATCGGGGGGCGCCAGTCGCCGGGCCTGCGGGACTCGCCGAGGCCGAGCATGTGGTTCAGCTCGCGCGCGGTGGCGTCGACGCCGTCCCGGTCCGCCTTGTTGACGACGTAGACGTCGCCGATCTCCAGGATCCCGGCCTTGGCGGCCTGGATGCCGTCGCCCATCCCCGGGGCCAGCAGGACGACCGAGGTGTCCGCCTGGGAGGCGATCTCCACCTCCGACTGGCCGACGCCGACCGTCTCCACCAGGACCACGTCGCAGCCGGCCGCGTCCAGGACCCGGATCGCCTGCGGCGCGGACCAGGCGAGCCCGCCCAGATGGCCGCGGGTCGCCATGGAGCGGATGTAGACGCCGGGGTCGGAGGAGTGGTCCGACATCCGCACCCGGTCGCCCAGCAGGGCCCCGCCGGAGAACGGCGAGGAGGGGTCGACGGCCAGCACGCCGACCCGTTTGCCCTGCTTGCGGTACGCGGTGACCAGCGCCGAGGTGGACGTCGACTTGCCGACGCCCGGAGAGCCGGTCAGCCCGACCACGTAGGCGTTGCCGGTGAGCGGGGCCAGCGCCGCCATGACCTCCCTCAGCTGCGGGGACGCCCCCTCCACCAGGGAGATCAGCCGGGCCACGGCCCGCGGCCGGCCTTCCCTGGCCTGGGTCACCAGAGAGGAGACGTCCTGCATCACAGCTCCGTTCGCGAGAGGTCGTACAGCGGGGCTCAGGCCTTGGCCACCCGCACGATCAGGGCGTCGCCCTGGCCGCCGCCACCGCACAGCGCGGCCGCGCCGACCCCGCCGCCGCGGCGCTTCAGCTCCAGCGCCAGGTGCAGCACCAGCCGGGCGCCGGACATGCCGATCGGGTGGCCCAGGGCGATGGCGCCGCCGTTGACGTTCACCTTTTCCGTGGACACCCCGAGGTCCTTCATTGACTGCACCGCGACGGCGGCGAAGGCCTCGTTGATCTCGATCAGATCGAGGTCGGAGACCTCCAGGCCCTCCTTCTTCAGGGCGTGCAGGATCGCGTTCGACGGCTGCGACTGGAGGGAGTTGTCCGGGCCGGCCACATTGCCGTGGGCACCGATCTCCGCGATCCACTCCAGGCCCAGCTCCTGCGCCTTGGCCTTGCTCATCACGACCACGGCGGCCGCGCCGTCGGAGATCTGCGAGGAGGAACCGGCGGTGATCGTGCCGTCCCGGGTGAACGCCGGACGCAGCTTGCCCAGCGACTCGGCGGTGGTGTCGCCGCGGATGCCCTCGTCCTTGCTGAAGACGACCGGCTCGCCCTTGCGCTGCGGGATCTCCACCGGGGTGATCTCGGCCTCGAAGATGCCGTTCTTCTGCGCGGCGGCCGCGCGCTGGTGGGACAGCGCGGCGATCTCGTCCTGCTCCGGACGGGCGATGCCCAGGCGGGTGTTGTGCTTCTCGGTGGACTCGCCCATGGCGATGTTCTCGAAGGCGTCGGTCAGACCGTCGTACGCCATCGCGTCGAGCATCTCCACCGCGCCGTACTTGTAGCCCTCGCGGGACTTCGGCAGCAGGTGGGGGGCGTTGGTCATGGACTCCTGGCCGCCCGCCACGACGATGTCGAACTCGCCCGCGCGGATCAGCTGGTCGGCCAGCGCGATCGCGTCGAGGCCGGACAGGCACACCTTGTTGATCGTCAGCGCCGGCACGTTCATCGGGATGCCGGCCTTGACGGCGGCCTGGCGGGCCGGGATCTGCCCTGCCCCGGCCTGGAGCACCTGCCCCATGATGACGTACTGCACCTGGTCGCCGCCGATGCCCGCACGGTCGAGGGCGGCCTTGATCGCGAAGCCGCCGAGGTCGGCGCCCGAGAAGGACTTCAGCGAGCCAAGCAGTCGTCCCATGGGCGTACGCGCCCCCGCGACGATCACCGAGCTGTTCGTTCCAGAAGACATGAGCTGCGATCCCCTTACCGGCTTGCACAGCCGAGGAGTGAACGAGGGTTTACTCGAATGTACTGAGCGGTAGTCCACCCGTCATCCGGCTGTCGGTGTGATCGCGCGCACGTTGCGTAACCACTTCCGAAGCGCTGCACTGACAACATGCTGACGCGAATCGACCACATCGGGATCGCCTGTTTCGACCTCGACAAGACCGTCGAGTTCTACCGTGCGACGTACGGCTTCGAGGTGTTCCACTCCGAGGTCAACGAGGAACAGGGCGTGCGCGAGGCCATGCTCAAGATCAACGATACGTCCGACGGCGGCGCCTCGTACCTCCAGCTCCTGGAGCCCACCCGTCCGGATTCCACGGTCGCGAAGTGGCTCGACAAGAACGGCGAGGGTGTCCATCACATCGCTTTCGGTACGGCGGACGTGGACGCGGACGCGGCCGACATCAAGGACAAGGGCGTACGCGTCCTGTACGAGGAGCCACGACGCGGCTCCATGGGGTCGCGAATCACCTTCCTGCACCCCAAGGACTGCCACGGTGTACTGACAGAACTGGTCACTTCGGCGGCGGTTGAGTCACCTGAGCACTGACCCTCGTACATATGGGCCGGTAGGGTTGGGGGCGGTCGTCGCTCACACCAGGGCGACCGCATTCCGGGGTCCGGGTTTCGGGGGACGAGCGTCGGGGCAGCAGCCCATGCTCCGTCGTTGATCTGACACCATTCCCCGGGGGCCCCGTTCGGCGGATGGACGGAGCTCGTTGGAGAAGCTTGCGACCAGGGGACGGATGGGACCGCGCAGTGCGGGGCTACGAGAGCCAGGAGCGAGAGCCGGCGGCTGACGTCGACCACCTCTCTCGATTCGAAGCCGAGATGAAGCGGCTGAAGACCGAGCGGGAAAAGGCGATCCAGCATGCCGAGGACCTCGGCTACCAGGTCGAGGTGCTGCGCGCCAAGTTGCACGAGGCGCGTCGCACCATCATGTCCCGGCCCGCCTTCGACGGCGGCGATATCGGGTACCAGGCCGAGCAGATGCTGCGCAACGCGCAGATGCAGGCGGACCAGCTGCGCCAGGAGGCCGAGCGCGAGATCAGCCAGGCGCGGGCGCAGACCCAGCGCCTCCTCCAGGAGCACGCCGAGCAGGCGGCCCGGCTTCAGGCCGAGCTGCACCAGGAGGCCGTCACCCGGCGTCAGCAGCTCGACCAGGAGCTGGCGGAGCGCCGGCAGACCGTCGAGTCGCACGTCAACGAGAACGTGGCGTGGGCGGAGCAGCTGCGCGCCCGCAGCGAGTCGCAGGCCCGGCGTCTCCTCGACGACTCCCGCGGCGAGGTCGACCAGGCCATGGCCGCCGCCCGCGCGGAGGCCGAGCGGGTCACCGCGGAGACCAGGCAGCGGCTCCAGGCCGAGGCCGACGCGGCCCGTGCCGAGGCCGACCAGCTGCTGCGCCGTGCCCGCACCGACGCCGAGCGCCTGCTGAACGCCGCCTCCACCCAGGCCCAGGAGGCCACCGACCACGCCGAGGCGCTGCGCACCTCCACGGCGAACGAGTCCGACACCGCCCGCCGCCAGGCCACCGAGCTGAGCCGTGCCGCCGAGCAGCGCATCGCCGAGGCCGACACGGCCCTGCGCGAGGCCCGCGCCGAGGCCGAGAAGGTGCTCGCCGAGGCCAAGGAGGCCGCCGCCAAGGCGCTCACCACGGCCGAGTCCACCAACGAGCAGCGCACCCGGACCGCCAAGGAGCAGGTCGCCCGGCTGGTCAGCGAGGCCACCAAGGAGGCCGAGGCCACCAAGTCGAGCGCCGACCAGATCGTCGCGGACGCCCGCGCGGAGGCCGAGAAGGTCCTCGCCGAGGCCGCCGAGAAGGCCCGCAGCGCCACCGCCGAGGAGACCGCCTCCCAGCTGGGCAAGGCCGCGCGCACCGCCGAGGACGTCCTCAACCGGGCGGAGGAGGAGGCGCGCAACACCACCCGGGCCGCCACCGAGGAGGCCGAGCGGATCCGCACCGAGGCGGAGACCGAGGCCGACCGGCTGCGCGCCGAGGCGCACGACATCGCCGAGCAGCTCAAGGGCACGGCGAAGGACGACACCAAGGAGTACCGCGCCAAGACCGTCGAGCTCCAGGAGGAGGCGCGACGGCTGCGCGGCGAGGCCGAGCATCTGCGCTCCGAGGCGGTCGGCGAGGGCGAGAAGATCCGCGCCGAGGCCCGGCGGGAGGCCGTCCAGCAGATCGAGGAGGCGGCCAAGACCGCCGAGGAACTGCTCGGCAAGGCGAAGGCGGACGCGGACGAGCTGCGCCAGAGCGCCACGACGGACAGCGAGAAGGTCCGCACCGAGGCCATCGAGCGCGCCACCGCGCTGCGCCGGCAGGCCGAGGAGACCCTGGAGCGCACCCGCAAGGAGGCCGAGGAGCAGCGCGACGAGGCCACCGAGCAGGCCGAGGGCATCAAGGCCGACGCCGAGCGGGCCGCGGCCGGACTGCTCGAGGACACCGAGCGCGCCATAGCGGCCCGGCAGGCCGAGGCGGCCGACGGGCTGGCCCGGCTGCACACCGAGGCCGAGGAGCGCATCGCGTCGGCCGAGCAGGCGCTGACCGAGGCCCGCGAGGAGGCCGTACGGATCCGCCGCGAGGCCGGCGAGGAGACCGACCGGCTGCGCGGCGAGTCCGCCACGGTCAGCAGCCCGGTCCTGACCGCCTCGGCGGCGTCGAAGCGCTCGCCGGTGAGGTAGTAGCGGGCGACG
>NZ_JBEOWS010000128.1:0-23661 GCF_040296125.1 Streptomyces sp. NPDC002265
ACAGGGGGGAAGGGGCCCGGCGGACAGACCCGACCGGGCCGACACCCCTGCCCGAAAGAGCCCCCACCTGCTGTTATTTACGCGTCAGAGTCAAGCTGAGGGTTGCGACAGGGGTTGCGCCTGCTGTTGCGCGGCCTGCAGGACCGGCCTTGTGGCCGCGCAGGTCACCATGCCGTTTTGCCGTGGTCGGCCTGCTGACATCCCCGTTGCGGCTGCCCTGCCCATGTTCCTTGGCTGAAGTGAAGGAGGAAAGGACGGGCGGGATGGGCGGCGCGGCCGCGGCCGCGGATCGGGGCGCGTTCAGCCGGTTGCGCGTCGGCCGGGGCCGCCGTGCCTTGCCGCTGTCAGCCCGGCGGCGGACCAGCACGGAAGCTGCCGGCGTCTCGGTGCTGTCCTTCCGGTGCTGAGCCCCATCAAGGGGTGAGGTGGGAGGGTCCCGCCGGATAAAGGTGTCGCTGTGATCGTCCGATTCCTGGGTGGCCCGCTTGCCGGTCGCGTGTTGGAGACCATCGGCGCCCTGTGGGCCGGGGGCTGGCTCGCGGCCGGTGACGCTGACTGGGGTCTGCACCTCGCCGTGTACCACGACCTGGCGACCGGCATCGTCCTGGCGGAGGCCCGGGTCACCATCCCGCGCCGCAGGTAGCCAGCTCCCAGGCACCTGCTGCAACACCCAACCCGCGTTGTACGTCTGACCTGCGGTGACGGTGCGGAACATCCTTGGGTGGTCCGCAAAGCGCCGCCCGGTTGTTCACGTTGCTTCCGGTAGGCGGGTCCGAGCGTGACACGTGGGGTGGTAGGAGTGGAGGGAGTCGAACCCTCACGCCCGTAAGGGCACCGGGACTTGAATCCGGCGCGTCTGCCTGTTCCGCCACACTCCCTGGTGCCTCACTCCCGGCCCCAGCGAACGGCGGCTGGGGCCGGGATAGGCGAGCAGGGCCCCTTCGACAAGACCCTGGTGCAGGTCGGCGCCCGCCTCCTGATCGGCGGCATGCACGACGTCAGCCCCGAAGAACTCACCCAAGCGTGGAAGAGTGTCTGGACCGGCCCGCCGGAACAACTCGAGCGGATCGCAGCCGCCCACATCGCCGCCGACCAGGCGGGCACCGACCTGCGCGCCCGCTCCCCGCTGGCGGACGGCCTGCGCGGACTGCTGCGCATCCTTGAGACGACGGACGGCCCTGCGCTGTGCGCGGCGGTGCGCGCCTGCACCAGGGCGAGCGGGACGCTGGCGAAGCTGCTGACAGACCGCGTGGACAGCGAGCCGGAGATCCTGACGGAGCTGATGGATGACGTGATGTGGGACCAGTGGGTGCGTGCCGGAGGTCTCGCACCGCAAGGACGGCTCGGCGAGGCCGCGATCGCCCTCAGCACCATCCAGTACCTCGTCGTCCCCGGCTGGGCTGCGGACCTGCAGCGCTACCAAGCCCTCATGGACGCCCTGCTGACCGCACCCGGACCTCCGGCCGGGCAGCCGGCGGGCCGTCCGAACGGCCCGGCCGACGACGCGGCGGACCCTGACACGGGTTCACCGTCCTCGGCCCCCACGACGTCGGCATCCTGCTGACCGGTGTACCGATGCGGCTCAGGGAAGGAATGGCGGACGATCTGGAACACGCTCCCGAAGCGGATCGGGATCCACCAGCGTTACCCAGCGCGCAGCAGGCGGCCTTCCGCCGCCGGTGGGCAGCCGGGCTGCGCCGCGAATGGGGGAACCGTCAGGCTGAAGCGGTCTCGCCCGCCCGCCTCGCGGCCGCCGACCGGGCCCACGCCGCGCTGATGGACGAGGCCCGCCAACAGCAGCGCCGCCCGGAGCAGGCAGGACCGTCCGGGAGCACCCGCCAGGGCCGCGGCCCCGGTACGCCCGGCACGGGCGAGGACGGCGCGGGGACGCCGGCACACCGGGCCTCTCTGGTGTTGCCGGCCAGAGCTGACCGCCGCGCCCGCCAGGTCCCCGTCCGGGAGGGCGCTGTCGCGTCTACTGCGGGTACCCCTGCTCGCCCATGCACTGCTCGAACGTCTTCTCATGCATCGTGGCGCTGAACATGTCGGTGAGGTCGTCGAGGGACTTGTCGCCGCTGTCGCTGTTGCTCGGGTACGCCTGTTCGGCGACGGTCTCGCAGTGGGCGCGAGCCTCGGTCTCGGTGAGCTGTACCTCGGGGACGGTGTCCTGAAGCGTGGTGACGTTCGTCCCGTCCTTGCCGTCTCGGCCTGCCGGGCCCGCCGGACCTCGTAGGCCCGGAAGGCCTGCCGGGCCGGGTGGCCCTGAGGGGCCTGCCGGTCCAGGCGTGGCGCGCTGGGTTTTGAGATCGCTGATCTGAATCTGTTGGGCGACGATTGCCGCCGTCTGCGCGGCAAGAATGGCGGCGAGGACGCCGCCGACTAGGGCGTATCGCCGCGATCTTCGCGGCTCTGATTCGCTGGTCATGTGCCCCCCTCGGTGCGTGAGGGCGAAAGTTTAGACATTCGTGCGAGGCAGCCGAGCCCCGAGTCCGGGCGACACTGCGTGCAGGCAGGGACTCCCCGGACAAGGGCGCGGAGCGCGGTGTCGTGGGCGACGCCGCGGGATTGCCTGCCTGCCATGTGGCAGTGGCCAGCGTGTACGTAGGCGGGCGGACCGTGGCCGATGCGCTGCCTCGATGAGCCAGTTCGGGGCGGGCGGCCGGGCCTGCCGTCCGCGCTCCCGCTCCGCCCGCTGCCGCTCCTCGTCGGCGATCCACCATCGGGTGCCAGTACCTCGTCGTCCCCGGCTGGGCTGCGGACCTGCAGCGCTACCAAGCCCTCATGGACGCCCTGCTGACCGCACCCGGACCTCCGGCGGGGCAGCCGGCGGGCCGGCCGACGACGCGGCGGACCCTGACACGGGTTCACCGTCCTCGATCCCCACGACACGATCGACGTCGGCATCCTGCTGACCGGTCGGCGCAACCGGGCCCGAAAAACGTCTTAGCCCCGGCGACATGATCTTTTCAGATCAGCGGTCCACCGGGGCTTGTCATCCGCCACTATACCGGAATCAGCAGGAGGAAGAACGTGAGCAACACCTTTCCGGCCCCCGACGCCGGGCCGTGGGTGGACGCCTGGCTCAGCCCGGCCCGCTACGGCGTCTACCTGACCGAAGCCGACGGCGACCGCGGCCACGCCCTTCGGCTCTACCAGTGGAACACCGCCCTCTCCTGCGCCGTCCTGCACGACCTCGGCCACCTCGAGGTCGCCCTGCGCAACGCCTACGCAGCAGCCCTCGATGCCACCTGGACCGGGACAGGACACTGGCTGGACGACCCCGCCAGCCCGCTGCGCGCCCCGCTGCTGCGCACCAAGAAGGGCGGACCGCGCGGAACCCGGCGCGTCGACGTGAACGAAAAGCCCCGCAAGGCGATCGACGCCGCCCGCTCCCGCTACGGCCACCATGCCCCGCCCGGGAAAATCATCGCCGACCTGAGCCTGGGCTTGTGGCGGTACCTGTCCTCCTCCGCCCACGAGAAGACCCTATGGGTGCCCCACCTCCACTTCGCCTTCCCGCCGGGCACCGACCGGGCCACGGTGGACCAGGCGATCGGCAACCTCCACGGACTGCGCAACCGCGCCGCCCACTGGGAACCGCTGCTCGCCGCCCCGCTCAAGCACCGGATGGACGAACTGGCCTGGGTAGCAGGACTGCTCAGCCCGCAGCTGGCCGCATACATCGGGCACCACAGCGAGGTGAACACCTTCCTCGCCCGCAGGCCGTGAGCCGGGCGGCGACCACCGCGCCCAAGGGGCGAGAACGTCCTGAACCAGTCCCTGCCCGATGCCGGGACACAGACGGTGCCGCCGCCTCGGGCAGGCATCTCAGGCCGCTGCCGGCTCGCTGGCCGGGGCCACCAGACTGCCTCACCCGGCAGCGGCGGGACTCGCCAGGGGCCGCCCGTCACGGTCGGGTCTGAACTGGTACCGGTCCGGGAAGCGTCCATACCGGCACCCGACACACGCCCCTGGAGCCGCCGCACCATGAGCACACCCTTACCACCCGCCTGGTCCCACTACTGCGGGCCCGGCCACCGACCCAGTCGGCTGCCGCGGCATCCACCTCCCCACCTATACCGCGTGTCTGGCCCACGCGCCGGACACCGAACGGATCGCCTACCTGACCGGTCTGGCCCCCGGCGCCGACATAGACCACCGCGGCACTCCCTTCACCCGAGGCCTGCTGGGAGCCCTCCTTGACGCCCTCCGTGACCCCGCCACCGGCAAACCCCACCTCGGCGCTGCCCGGGGGGTTCACCCAGGGGGAGTTCTCGGATAACGCTGGGTTCGTCGGGGCGCGGTTCTCCGGCGAGGCCCGGTTCGACGGGGCGCGGTTTTCCGGCGAGGCCCGGTTCGACGGGGCGCGGTTTTCCGGCGAGGCCCGGTTTGGCGTGGCGCAGTTCTCCGGCGACGCCCGATTCGACAGGGCGCAGTTCTCCAGCGAGGCCCAGTTTGGCGTGGCGCGGTTTTCCGGCGAGGCCCGGTTCAGCGGGGCGCAGTTCTCCGGCGACGCCGGATTCGGCTGGGCGCAGTTTTCTGGCAACGCCAGGTTCGACAGGGCGTGGTTCTCGGGCGACGCCGGGTTCGACGAGGCGCGGTTCTCCGGCGCTGCCGGGTTCGACGAGGCGCGATTCCGCGGTGAAGCCGGGTTCGACGGGGCGCGGTTCTCCGGTCGCGCTGGTTTCAGCGACGCGCGATTCTTCGGCGACGCTTGGTTCAGCAGCGCATTGTTCTTCGGTGACGCTGGGTTCAGCGGCGCGCGGTTCTCCGGCGAAGCCCGGTTCGGCGTGGCGGGATATTCCGGCGACGCCTGGTTCGTTGGGGCGTGTCAACGGCCAGCCTGTTCCCACCGCAGGCGCGGCGCAGGATTCCCGGCTGTGGCGTCCCAGACCGCACCACACCGACGGCGCCCGCACCCCCGACCCGGAAGACGTCGCCGCCCTGTACCGGCAGCTGCGCAAAGCGTTCGAGGACGGCAAGAACGAACCCGGCGCCGCCGACTTCTACTACGGCGAGTGCGAGATGCGCCGCCACGACCCGACCGGCACCACGAGGGGCGAACGCCGCCTGCTGTGGGGCTACTGGCTGCTGTCCGGTTACGGCCTGCGCGCCTCCCGAGCCTTCACCTGGCTGCTCGCCGCCATGTCCCTGACCGTGCTGCTCCTGATGGGCGTCGGCCTGCCCACCCACGACCCCGACCCCGCCACCACCGGCACCCTCCACGGCAGCAAGATCGCCCTCAACACCAGCACCCCCGATCCCGCCCTGCGCGGCGGATGGCCCCAGCGCATGACCTTCGCCCGGGCCGAGAAAGCCACCCGCGTCGCGATCAACTCGGTGGTCTTCCGCTCCAGCGGGCAAAACCTCACCACCGCCGGCACCTACATCGAGATGATCTCCCGCCTCCTCGAACCCACCCTTCTTGCCCTCGGCGTCCTCGCCATCCGCGGGCGCATCAAACGCTGACCCGCACCCCCGGCTACCAGTAACCCCAACTCAACCTGCCTCCCCGGCCGCACGGCCAGGTCGGCGACGCACGCCTCGATGCGGGCAACACCCTTGAAGGTTCCGCCGCTGTCAGCACCACGCCCTACGCTCCCGCCATGGCGATTCACTTCACGACGTTTGTGATGCCCGGCGCAGCGATGGGCCAGCCGCACGACACCCCGTTCCTCGTCCTCGGAGCCGAGACGGCCGAGGAGATCGACACCATCCCGGCCGTCACCTCGATGCACCGCGTCGGCAACCACGCGATGCTGCTCTGCCACGCAGCGCCGGTCCTGGCCGAGGTCCCGGTGACGGACCTGTGGGGGAAGGTGTCGGCGGAGCAGTACGACGCGCGGGCGAAGGTCGTGGTCGTGCGCGACCCGGTCCCGGCAGACATCACCACGCAGTACGCAGACCTGACCCAGGGGTGCAGGGGCACGACGTACCGGCGTGGATGGGCCGGGTGCTGACCATAGAGCTCCGGTAGTACGTGCGGGACGTGCCGGTGACCGTCGGGCGCAACTCCGGCGACCTGCTCAGCATCGGCATGGACCCGACCGCCCCCACCACCTTCCCGGCCTGGGCGCACCAGGTGCTGCCGCCGCAGGACTGACCCCGGGCGCGACAAGGGGTCCGCAGACCGCGTACCTGGCTGGCTGCGGACCGCGCGGACCTGCGGGCTGCTGGATCAGCCCGCGGGTACGTGGGGGCAGGCCTCGCGCTGCTGGTAGCCGCCCGGCACATCGGTGCCCGCAGCGGCCCAGAACGGGCGGGAGTCGTGGAAGTGGCCGCCCAGGGTGTGCCACGACAGGCCGGGGTTCTCGGCGCGCAGCTGATGACGCTCGTTGAATAATATCCCCACCTCTCGCTGAGATATGGGACAGACCTGCTCGCTGAGATTCCCCGAGCGGGGACAGAACAGCGGTAGGGCAGCAGGCTTTCAGTGTCGGCCTCGGTCAGGTGGACGTGGTCTGCAGTTGTGGCAGGGCTCGCAGCGCGAGGGCAATCCGGCCGGCGCTGGCGGCGGCTGCGGCCGTCGGCAGTAGGGCAACGGTGGGCGCGAGCAGGACGAGGGCGGTCAGCGCGGTCGCGTCGATGAGCACGATGCCGACAGTGGCCGCGATGGCGGCCGTGCGGATCCGCCGGTAGGCGCCGCGCCAGGCCACCACCAGCAGCGTGATGACTGCGAGCAGGACGAGGGGAAGGATCGCGTGGGCGGCGCCCGGCAGGGTCGGCCACAGTCCCGTGGTGAGTAGCGTGGCGGCCCAGCAGCCGCCGACCACCGGGCCGGTGGCCAGCAGCGTGCGGGCGACGCGGCGCCCCGGGGCCATATCGGCGAACGCCGCGATGACCTCGTGCGGGTGGCCGAACTCGGTCAGGGCAGCGGCCGCGGCCTGTTCGGGATCCAGTCCCCGCCTGCGGTGATGGTCGTAGGTTTCGCCGAGGCCGTCGGCGAGCTCGGCGACCACGTCGGCGGGCAGCCGCCCTGCCAGCGTGTCGAGGTAGGTGTCGATCACGTGGGGCGTGGCCATGGCTTGCCTGCCAGGAGTGTGGTGATGACGGCGGAGAACTCCTGCCAGCCGGTGCGCTCGCCGTTCAGCGCGGTGCGGCCAGCCGGGGTGAGGGTGTAGGTCCGGCGTGCGCGCGGGCCTGCGGTGTCCCAGGTTCCTGTGATCAGACCCTGCTGCTCCAGGCGGCGCAATGCGGGGTAGATCGTGCCGGTGGGCAGGTCGATCCGGCCGTCCGAGCCCGCGCGCAGGGCCTCCTTGACCGAGTAGCCGTGCCGGGGGCCGTCTTCGAGCGTGGCCAGTAGCAGTGCGTCCAGGTGGCCTTTGAGTACTTCCGCCCTCATAGGTAGTGACGCTACTCGTCGAGGGCTTCTTTCGCCAGGCTCATAGGCGTAGCGTCGCCCTATAGGTAGCAAGGCTACATATGGAGGGTCGGGATGGACGTGCTCGGGATCCACGTGCCGGAGGACTCGCCGGTGTTTCTGGCGTTCCTGTCGGTGCATGTGCTCGCGGCGATGGTGGCCGTGGTCGCCGGCAGCGGGGCGGCGCTGGTGCGGCGTAAGGGGCGCGGCCGGCACACCCGCTTCGGATCGGCGTACTTCTGGGCCATCTGCGTCGTCTTCGCATCCGCGGCGGCGCTGGCCAGCATGCGGCTACGGGAGGACTGGAAGCTGCTGGCCATCGGTGCGGTTGCGTTCGCCGGTGCCTTCGTGGGGCGGTGGGTCCGGCGACGGTACTGGTCCGGCGACACGGCTCATATCGTCGGCATGGGCGGTTCGTTCGTCGCGATGCTGACCGCGTTCTACGTGGACAACGGGCGGCAGTTGCCGGTGTGGGACCGGCTGCCCACGGTCGCGTACTGGCTTCTACCTGCCGCCGTGGGCGGGCCACTCATCTGGCGCGCCGTGCGGCGGGCCGGGCGTGCCGAATCCGTCGGAGCGGGGGACGGTCGTGAGCCGCGCGTCGGTCGAGCCTCATCAGGGTAGCCTCGCCCGCCCGTTCGGCCCGCCCTGTGCCCGATTCGAACTGACCGAGTCGGGCGCAGGCATATGTCACGGATCGGGGCGCACCGGTTACGCACAGCGCCTGCGGTCGGTCACCATGGGCAGCAGGCAGGCATACGCGAGGGGCGGCAAGGATGGTGGCCAAGCGGTACCGGTGCGACGACTGCGGCGGCACGTCGAACCTGTGCTTCACGGACGGCATGCTGTGGCGCGAGACGCAGCGTCACCGGCTGCTGGAGCACGCCGGCCTGCGCCTGGACGGCGAGCGCGTCATCGACGTGCCGGTCGCCCGGCTGGTGGACGTCCCGCGCGGCCAGGCCATCGCCACGGTGGTCCTGTTCTCCTTGCTGGTCGCCTGGGCGCTGCTGCGCTGACCCCTCCCCCAGGCGCGACACAGGATTGCACCCCTGCTGGGCGCGGCCCGGACATTGCCGCCACCAGCCGGTCCGACGAAACTCGCAGACCGGCGTGTCGAGCACTCGGTTTGCCCACCAGTCGTTGGTGGCCCCGCTGGCCCGCTGGCCCGCTGGCCCGCTGGCCCGCTGGCCCCGCTGGCCCCGACCGCCCGTGCTGCGCGAGTGCTCCACCATCGTGGGCGCGGCCATCGCGCGGACTTCTTCAAGGAACGCCTCGGAGCCCCGAGAGTCCCGGGCCTGATGGTGGCGGGCGTCGGCCTAATGCTGCACGCGGGGTGAACGTCGCCCGCCGGGCGCCGATGGCGTCGCTGAAGGGATCGCCGGGCAGGGGGTGATCGCCCCGACTCCCGCCCCTGAGTGGGGTGTTGATCACTCAAATGTACGATGTTCCCTGGATGGCCGAGATCCATCGTCGTTTGGGATGTCACGGGGGCGTCCCGGACTCCTTTCTTCACCCCGTTCAGGAGCGCTCTCATGAAGCGTCGCGTCACTGCTCTGGGCACCACGGTTCTGTCTGTTACCGCCTTGATCGGCTTCGCCCCGACAGCGAGTGCGTCCGTCCCTACCTGTACGACGGATCGGCAGGTCTCGGTAGGTGGCTACGGAACCTGGGTGCCGGTGTCGTCCACCGGCTCGGTGGACTGTGTCATGCGCCAGCAGTCGGGGTTCAATGACGGAACCTATGACCTCCAGGTTTCGCTCCGTCGGTGCGACGGCGCCAACGGCCTTGAAGAGGACGGCTACTACGGCCCTGCCACGGCCCAGGCGGTGCGGGACTTCCAGGCCCGGGTCGGCATCCCCGTGGACGGCGTCTACGGTCCCCAGACGCGTAGGGCCATGTACTGGAACGCCAACGTGGCCCCCCAGACGATCTGCAACAAGTTCTGATCGACTGATCCGACCCGGGCTCCCGGCCTGCGGCCCGTGAAGCCGGGCGCCGACGGTTCCGCTATCGGCGCCCGGCGTGCCACGCCCGGCGCTGGATCTGGCCGGCCCGTCGCACAAGATGCCGCGGCCCGGGCCGTCCGCGAACTGCGCAAGTGTCGAGAAGCGCCTCCGCGCCCGGTAGCCTCTGCGGGCCGCAAAAACCCGATCGCGTCAGCGTCCCGGCGCGCCAGGCCGAGGATGCCGCCCTGGCGGAGGGTGCCCCGCCGGCCGCCGGTGGGACAACTGCTCTGTCGTGGCGGGGTGGTGAAGCTGAGGGCAGCCTGATCCGGGTGATGCCGGGGAGGGTGGCAAGCGGCCCTGACAAAGCCGGGACGTGCCAGCACTGCCAGATGGTGCGGGTCCGGCGAGCGAGGTGGAAAGGAGTACGCGAGGAACCGTCGTCATTACGTCCCTCAATGCGAGACCGGCTCGAACCTGGCGGATCTGGGCCGGGAACGGCGCGCAACCGCCGCCGGAGGCGGCGGGGAACTCCTTGGGTGGTTTGTCTCTGCTGTCCGGGAGGCCACGGGGAAGGCCCACGGCGTACTCATGGCGATGCCGCAGGGATGCAGACGGGCTCCTCCTCCACCGAGCGGACCACAGTGAACACGGGAACCATCCGGTCTCAACTCCCGCAGCCGGGCCTCCAGTCCGTGGAGCGGGACAGGCGCATCGACCGCTGAACGGGCCGGATGGGACGGAGCCGTCGTAGTACTCCGAGCCGGGGAGAGCCCGGCACATGGGGAAGGACGGCAGCGGAATGCGAGAAGAGTTGGAGGCTGCAATGCCGAAAGATGCGGTGAGACGAACTGGTGAGGAGCCGCTTCCAGTTCGTCGACGACCACCGGGACGCCTTCGAGGTGAAGCGGCTCTGCGAGGTCCTGGAGGTGAACAGGTCCAGCTACTACAAGTGGCTGGCCGGCCGCGAGGCCAGAACTGCCCGGCAGCGGGCCGACCAGTGCCTGGCCGCGAGGATTCGCGAGGTCCACGCGGAATCCGGCGGCGCCTACGGCTCCCCGAGGGTGACCGCCGAGCTCAGGGAGACGGGCCCGCCGCGCGTGTATCGCCGGCCGCCCACCGGGTTTGACCGCCGGGACCAGCGGACAGAGGATCTCCCACTCCGGATCAGACAGATCCGTCGAGTAACGGGAACGCAGCCCGCACACCCCAGCCCCCGAGAGCGCGTCGCCCCACCCCGCTACCAGGCGACTTACCCGCTGACGGGCTTTTCAGACGCCCTCTATGTAGTAGGTGGGTTCGTGGCCGGGTGGGTGGCGTACCAGGCGTCCCAGATGTCTGCGCGGAGCCTGCCGCGCGGTGGTACGTCCATGCCCTGTTCGCGGGCTCAGGCCCGTACCTCCGCCACGCTCGGCGCCACGGCCGAAGGGTGTGGCGGACGGGCGGCGGGGGCAGGAGCGCGGGGTGGTGCCGGCGGGAGATTCTCGGGGGCGGTCGTGGTGAATCCGCGGCGTTCGAGGATGCGGCGGCGTTTGTGGTGCATGCGCTCCAGGAGGGGGACGTCTGCGTCGAGGTAGTCATGGGCCTCGACGTGGGATTTCCTGGCTTCGGTGTTTCGCATGATTCGGCCGACCTGCTGGATGACGCGTCCCTTGAACGAGATGGGGCTGGTCAGGAAGAGCGTGTCGAGACGCGGTGCGTCGAAGCCCTCGCCGGCGAGCTTGTCGATCGCCAGGAGCACCAGAGGCTCATTGTGCTCCTCGGACAGGAGAGAACGGACCTGGGCGCGTTCGGCCGGCGGCATGCCGCCGTGCAGGATCAGCGGGGTGACGCCGTGTGGTTGGAGTGCTTCGGCGAGCTGGTGGAGGTGTTCGACGCGGTTGGTCAGGGCCAGGCTGCACCGGCCGCGCCTGGCGGCGTCGGCGATGTCTGCCGCGATCAGCTGATTGCGGTCCGTGGTGTTGGCGAGTTCGTTGTAGATGGCTTGGATGGACGCGCCGTCGGTGCCCGGCTCGTCGGTGGTGAAGGTGGTGGGGTGCACGACGAGGTGCTTGGCGAAGGTGCTGGTGTCTTCGATCTCGTGGCGGATCGGCCCGCATAGCATGGTGATCACTGGGTCCATCTGGTCCGCGCGGTAGGGGGTCGCCGACAGACCGACCCACCGCAGCGCCTTCGCTCTGCGGATCGCGGCTTCGGCGCCGGGCGCCCCCACGGCGTGGCACTCGTCCACGATGACCAGTCCGTAGCCGTCGAGTAGGTCGTCTGGGGCGTCGCGGTGGGACAGTGTCTGGAGCATGATCAGGTCGACGATGTGGCCGCGACGGTCCTTGCCACCGCCGAGTGAGCCGACCTGCCTGTCGCCCAAGTCCAGGAAGGCGGCCAGCCGCTCCTTCCACTGGGCCAGCAGCTCTGCCCGGTTCACGATCACCGCGGTCGGGGTGCGGTGGTGGGCGATCAGGGCGCAGGCCATGACGGTCTTGCCGGAGCCGGGCGGCGCGACCAGGGTGCCCGCCGGGTGCTCGGCCATCGCTTCCACGGCCGCCTGCTGGGTGGCGGTCAGCTTGCCGGTGAAGTGGGCGGTGATCGGCGGGGGTTCGGGCAGGTCGCTGGCGATGGTGAGGGTGCCGCCGGCAGTGGTGATGAGCTGGGTGGCCTCGTGTGTCAGGCCGCGGGGCAGTTTGAGCCAGTCGGGATCGGAGGCGTTGAAGCAGCAGACGAGGCGGGGGGTGTTGAAGGTGGAGAAGCGCTGGTTCTGCTTGCGGTAGAACTCCGGGTTGTGGAACGACGCCGCGTGCTTGAGCGCGGCCAGCAGTTGCGGCGGCAGTCCGGTCGTGGAGATCGCCAGCATCGCCGAGAGTTGGGCCTCCACTCGCGCGGGCGCCTTGCCGAGGGCTTTGCGGCGGGGCTTGGGCCCCAGCTCCGGGGCGGTCGGGGATGGGCCGGCCTTGACGGGGCCGAGTTTGTCGGCGAGCGCCTCGACGTCGGCCGGAGACAGGCGCTCGGTGTGCGAGAGGTGGGCGAACTGGTCCGGATACGGCTGCCAGGTGTCGGGGTCCACGAAGACGGTGGTGCCCCTGGCCCGGGAGACCCCGTGCAGCGGCAGCGCGATCAGGTTGCCGAACCGGAAGCTGCCCTTCGCCTGGGTTGGCAGGAAGTCCTGCGCAGGGAAGAGCCGGTCATAGCTGGACAGCGCCATTTGCCCGCGGGCGTCGATTGCACGGCGCAGCAGCGCCATCCCCAGCGCGCGGGCGGTGGCCGCAGCGACGGGAGCGGCGAAGAACGTCCAGGCGTGCGCCCCCTTTCCGGAGCGGGAGATCTCGAGCAGGGCGGGGACGCCTGCCTCGTGGCAGGCCGTGACGTAGGCGGTGGCGTCGGCGCGCCAGTCGCTGCCGTCCTTGCCGTCGAAGTCGCACGCCAACAGGCGGCAGGTGTCGTCGGCCAACAGCGGATACAGGCCGATGTGCAGCTCGCTGCGGCCCTGCCGGGTCGGATCGAGGTGGCGGTAGACGGCCTCGTCGGTCAGCGGCCAGAACACCCGGACCTCTTCGGCCTTGCTCTTGTCAAACGGGTTGTCCTCGGCCGGGCTCCAGCCGGTCCGGCCGGACTTGGCGCTCACCCACCGCTTGGCGTAAACGTCCTCGCGGCCTGCGAAGAGGGCCCTGAACAGGGCGATCTTCGCCTCGGCGCTGGAGGAGGCATCCGCATACGGCAGGCTCACAGGCCCCCGTGGGCGGCGGGACCGCGACCGGCTCGGGAAATGACGGAATGGCGGCGGGAGTGGCCTGGACATCGTGGCCCCGAAGGCTATGCAGCCGCGCGTTGTCGGCTCTCAGCCAGGCGATTTCCTCGCGCAGTTGAGCGTTCTCCTCCAACGCCACGTCGAGACGGATGCGCAACTCGTCGGGATCGAAGCAGTCGGACCAATTCTCCACGCTCCCATGATCCAGACTGCGCGTGCGTCACGCAGCGAAAGCAGTCAGGTTTCCCTCTCCCGGCGCCTGGGGGCCACTCGGATCTCGGACGGGGTCTGTCGGCGATGCCGAGGATCTCGGTGGCTTCGCGCAGGAAGTCGTGTCCGTGTGGGGTGGGGGCGAGGGGGGCGGAGCGGTCGATGATGCAGAACCTGGCAGCCTTTTCGACTTTCGTGATGCGTTGTCTGAGGGCGCCGTCGCGTCCGTCGTAGATGGCCCGGGCTGCGGCGGCGATGCTGGGATGGCCGGGGACTTGGACGATGGTTTGCAGCCGGTCGAGTGCGGTGAGGGATGCGGTCACGGCCTGCATGGCTGGGGAGAGGGTCCAGGGCAGGTCGAGAAATCCGATGGCGTTGTAGCGGTGGCTTCAATAGGTCAGTGTGAGCCGGCTTTCTGGTTTGCTGATGACATGTCCCGAGCCGGTTGCCGCGTCGGATTGCGAGGGGGTGATGGTGAGGCGGGGGAGGGTGGTGCGGGCGGTGCCCCAGGCCTCGATGTGCGCGATGAGGTCCTGGGCGAGTTGTTGGGCGTGTGGTCCGTATGCGGCTGCGCCGAGCTGGTGGGACCGCTGGGGGTCGGCGGGGTCGCGGCGCACGATCAGGTAGGCGAGGCTGTCCCCGTCGACCAGGACCGGACTGCGCACGGGCACCGCGGGGCGCGGGAGGAGTTCCTGGGCCAGCGCATCGGGCATGACTTGGAGGCGGCAGATGCGGTCGTCGGTGGCGGTGGCGCGCAGCCACACGCCGTCGAAGGACTCCTCGCTGCCGACACACTGTGCGGACATGACTTCGATCCCGGCGGTGCTGCTCAGACTGGCGCCGAGCGCACGGGCGTCCACGGCCTGGTCTGCGTCGTGGATGACCCGGATCGTGTTGTCGGCGTTGAGCGGCGTTGTCTTTTCGCCGTCCTGTCCGATGACGGGGACGAAGCCACACAACTGCATGCTTTCGGAGACGAGGGTGTCGGCGTGGCGGGTGAGGGCGACGGAGCGGGTCTGGCCGCGCCAGCGCAGTGGCAGGACGAGGCGGCTGCCTTCGCCGAGTTGCTGCCACCATGCGGTGGGTAGGTCCCACAGGCCGACGGCGGCGAGCATCCGGTCGTAGGGGGCGTTCTCTGGCGCGCCGGTCAGCCCGTCGCGTTCCATTACATGGACGTGCTGGTAGCCAGCGTGGTCGAGCATGGTCCGTGCGTGCAGGGCGACGTCGGAGTCGATGTCGATGGTGGTGACGTGTCCGTGGTGGCCGGTGAGTTCGGCGAGGAGTGCGGCGTTGTAGCCGGTGCCGGCGCCGATCTCGAGGATGTCGTCGCCGGGCCGGACGTCGAGTTGGTTGAGCATGGTGGCGACGATGGACGGCACGGATGCGCAGGACAGGGGTAGGGCTCCGCCGAGGGGGTTGTCCTTGATGGTCACGGCCTGGTCGGCGTAGGCCTCGTGGAGGTCGATGCCGGGCAGGAATGCCTCCCGGGGCACGGTGCGTAGGGCCCGTTCGACGGCGGTGCTCAGGGGCGTGTCGTGGCGGATCGCATCGACGAGGCGGTTGCGTAGCTGGTCGGCGGTGGGGGTCTGGCTCACTGGGTCGGCCTTTCAGTTCACAAGGAGGCATGTCTCCCACCCCAGGTCAGGGGGGCGGGGAGCGTCGAGGGTGTGCAGCGTGAGCAGAACGCCGGCGCTGCCGGTCAGCAGGCCGGCGTTCTCGGGTATCTCGTGCCGCACGAGGCGCGCGTCGAGGTGTGTATGCAGTGCGGGTAGTTCGTCGGCGATGGCGGGGGTCTGGGCGTCGGTGGCGATGCGGTCGCAGGTCAGCAGCAGTCCGGCCCAGCCGTGGCAGAGCGTGGTGTCCTCGATCTGGGACAGGCGCCCGTGGTCGGTGAGGGAGCCGAGCACGATGTGTTCGGCGAACCGGCGGGCGGGTTCGTTGCGGCGGGTGAGCGCGGCGAGCTGGAGGGCACGGCCGATGCCGGGGGTGCCGTAGCACCAGGAAGGGCGTCCTGGTGATCGGCCGGCGGCCGGCCCTGCCTCGAACTCGTGCAGCGTGAGGACTTCGGGCCATCCCAGGACGTTGTCGTCGGCGGGCTGCGCCCACGTGGTGAGGAAGCCGATGCCTTCGTCGAGCGCTTGGTCCTGGCCGTCCACGGTGATGCCGGCGCGGCCGGCCAGGGCGAGGAGAGCGATCGGGCCGGCGATGCCGTGCGCGATACCGAAGTTGGCGTGCCCGGCAGCGAAGGTGCCGTCTTCCGGGAGGCCGCGCGGCCCGTCGGCTGTCCACCAGCCGGGGACGTGTCGGCCGGTCACGGTGAGCGGCTCGGTGAGCAGCCGGACGAGGTAGCGCAGGACCCGTTCGAGTCCGGTCTGCCGCTCGCGCCGCAGCAGGCAGGCGCCGAGCCCGGTGAGTCCGCTGATCAGGTCGTACTCGGCCATGCGGGGCGGATGGCCGCTGTCGATGCGGCGTTGCGCTGTGTCGAGGCGGGTGGCGGTGATCGCGATGGTCTCGGCATCGAGGCGGGCGAGTGTGCGTGAGGCGGACGAGGGTTTGGCGAAGTGCAGGGCGTAGGCGACGGCGGGCGCGCCCCGGTACAGGCCGGCGTCGTCGGGATGCCCGGCCAGCGGCTGGGCGGTGACAGCGCACACGGCAGCGCGGGCAGCGGTCCAGGTGCCGTGTGTGTGGGCGGCCACCATCTCGTACAGGGCGTCTCCGGCGAGGCCGCCGCCGAGGTCGTCGTGCCTCATCCGTCCTCCTGTGCGGTCAGGGACCGGCAGGCCTGGCGTGCGGCGTGCCGGGAGGCGGCCTCGCTGGCGCGGTCGGGGCCTGCCATCCGGTTGTGGTGCATGTGCAGGAGGGATTCGAGGACCTGGCCGAGATGCCGGTCGTCGACGTGAGGCCGGTAGTGGCCCAGTGCCGAGCGGCGTTGTGCCAGGGCTGAAGCCAGCCGGTGGGACCCATGGAGCAGCGGGTGGGCGCGCACCTGGCGGACGGTGGTTCGGGTGACGTCGGGGCGTTGCTTGCCGTCTGGTGGCGTGGCGGCCATCCGGGCCCAGCCTTCGCGGGTGCCGAGGAATCCCTCCGCCAGGTCGATCATGGAGAGGGCGCACAACACTTCCCGCTCCATGCGGGGCAGGTCGGTGAGTGCGTAGCGGGCCACCTGGCTGTCCGCGACGAACACCGCTTCGGCTGCTTCCATCGCGCAGCCTGTGCCGTAGCGGCCGACTTCGGGCCGGTAGGCGTCGATGACGAGGTGGGAGGCGAGCCGGTCGGCGGTCAGCCGCTCACTCCAGCCGGCGACCGTCTCCAGGGCGCTGCTGCCGGCGGGCAGACGTAGCCGCAGATGGTCGCTTTCGTGCAGTGACCGGTAGCGCACGAACCACGCATCGGATGTACCGAGGTCCTCGAGCAGGCCAGGCAGGCGGTGCGTGATGATGTGGTCCATCGCCGTGGGGTGGGTGAACACCTTCGCCTGCAGCCACCGTCCCCTGCCGCCGGGGTGTGGCAGGTCCCGGTTCGTGACCAGGGGCGCACCGGTCAGGTCCGGGTGCGGCATCTGCGGGCCGGCGGTGGCGAGCGGCATCGTGATCTCGTGTGCGTGGCCGATCCACCCCAGGTCGCCGTCCGGCGCGCTCTCGGCGAGGACCGCCACTTGGTGGCGCTGCAGGTGGCGGTGGATCAGGCGTGCGTGGAGCGGTTCAGCCACATCGAGGCTCATGGCCTGGTCGTCGTCGTGGAGATCGAGACGTGCCGGGCAACGCCACGTGGCCGCCCAGTCTCTCAGCGCCTGGTGCCACTGCGGTGTGAAGGCTCCGGCCGGCAGCTCGGCCGCGGCAAGCTTCCAGCGTGCGGGGGCCAGAATCGTACGGCGGTAGCGGATGCGGGGCAGGAACGGCAGGGCGACGGCGGCCGGGCCCCAGTCGAACGCCGTCCAGGCGGTGACGGACCCACGAGCGAGCATGGCGAGGAACCGGGCCAGGGGCGGCGCCTGCTTCTCCAGCGCGAGCGGGTGAAGGACGAGCGGCTCGACGACACGCCGCCGCGAGACGCTGACCAGGTGCAGCATTCGGCCGGTGCAGAACACGGCGAGGTCGTCGACGTCGATGACGTCGTCGGCCGGGGTGCGGTGCTCACCCACGCTGAGCACGTGGGGCAGCACCGCGGGGATCCGGGCGACGTTCTCCCCGTGCGGGAAGACGGGCGTGAAGGAGAGCTGTGCGGGCAGAGCTCCTCGGACCATGGTGGGCAGTGTGGAGTACAGCTCTGACAGCCCGGTCCCCAGCAGGGCGGTGAACCGCCCGGACAGAGCGCCCGCAGTCCATGCGGGACGCGCCTCGAGCAGGAAGTCGCCGCGGTCCAGGGCGCTCGAACTGGCGGACCGGATCCGGATCGCCAACTCGACATGCGGCGCCACCGGCCCGACCCCGGCCCCATCAGCGCCGGCCTCGGCGGCCGTCAGGTCGTCGACGTCCGTGTCCGTGAGCACGATCTCACGGGCACCGGTCACGGCCGCGCCCATGGCCTTCGCCGCGAGCTTCTCGTCACGGGCCAGCACGGCGGGCGGTGTCTGCGGCCACAACGACAGGGGGTAGCCGGCCGGGTAGCCGACGCCGGCGGCCAGATCGGCGGCATCACGCACGGGAACGAGGACGCCGGCACCGTAGCGCTCCCAGAAGTGCGTGGCGTAGGCAGCCCAGGCGGGGGACCCGACGCGGGCACGGGTCAGACGGACGAGCGCGTTCGCGGCGCGCTCCGCCTCGTCCAGGACATGGCAGGGAACCCGTACCTGGGCATCGAGGTGCAGGTCGAGAGAGATACGGCTGCGGCTCGCGGCCGGGGCGAACCGCATCAGATCGTCTGCCGCCTCACGTAACGAGCGCGCGGCCGCGCCAGAAACTTGGTTGTGCTTGCACAGAAGCTGCCCGGCCCTGGCAAGTTGCGCCAGGACGTCCCGGGTGCCCGGTGTGAGCTCCTCGAGGTGAGCGCGGAGCGTGCGCACGAGAGCAATGCTCAGAACTTGTGGATCGGCTCGGGTGGATGCTCTGCGGAGTGCTGAGGGCGTACCTCCCCGGGTGATCGACTCATGGTCACCGAGTAGGCCCGCGTTGTAGCGCGGGCTGGGAAGGCACGCCCGTGCTCAGCGTAGTCAACGACTGGAGGCGGAGGTGGACCAGTACATAGCCGAACTCACCGGTCAGCGTGACGAGGCTGGCCGCCGACTGGTGGTTCGCAACGGCCGGCATCGGCCGAGGACGGTGAGCACGGCCGCCGGGCCCATCGAGGTGGCCGCGCCGCGTGTGAACGACAAGCGGGTCGACGAGGGGACGGGTGAGCGGCAGCGGTTCTCCTCGAGGATCCTCGCGCCGTGGTGCCGGAAGTCCCCGAAGATCAGTGAGGTGTTGCCGTTGCTCTATCTCCATGGCCTGTCCTCGGGTGACTTCGTGCCCGCGATGGAGCAGTTCCTGGGCTCGGCGGCCGGTCTGTCGCCGGCCACGGTGACCCGGCTGACGAAGCAGTGGACCGCCGATCATGCCGCCTTCCAGGCTCGTGACCTGGTGGAATCCGACTATGTCTATGTGTGGGCCGATGGCATCCACCCCAAGGTCCGCTTGTCCGAGGCACACTCCTGCCTCCTGGTCCTGATGGGCGTCCGTGTCGACGGTGCCAAGGAACTGATCGCGATCGCCGAGGGCCTGCGCGAGTCCACCGAGTCCTGGGCGGACCTGCTGCGCGACTGCCGACGGCGCGGGATGCACGACCCGATGCTCGTTGTCGGCGACGGCGCGATGGGACTGTGGCGAGCCCTGGCGGAGGTGTTTCCGCAGGCCAGGCACCAGAGGTGTTGGGTTCACAAAACCCGCAATGTCATGAACGCGCTGCCGAAGTCCGCGCAGCCTGGCGCGAAGAAGGCCCTGCAGGAGATCTACAACGCTGAGGACCGGGCGCACGCTGAGAAGGCGGTCACCGTGTTCGAGAAGACGTACGGCGCGAAGTGGCCCAAGGCCGTCGCGAAGATCACCGCCGATGTGGCGGAGCTGCTGGCGTTCTACGACTTCCCCGCCGAGCACTGGGTCCATCTGCGGACGACGAACCCCATCGAGTCGACCTTCAGCACGGTGAGGCTCCGGACCAAGGTCACCCGTGGCGCCGGCAGCCCGACCGCGGCCCTCGCGATGGTCTTCAAGCTCGTGGAGTCCGCCCAGGCCCGCTGGCGAGCGGTCACCGCGCCCCACCTCGTCGCCCTCGTCCGATCCGGCGCCCGCTTCCGTAACGGCCACCTCGTCGAACAAGACGAGACCCTCGCAGCATGAACCACACCAACTGATGCACAAGCCTCGACCATTGCCAGCGCCCACACCTCGTTGCGCCGGTGGAGCCCACTTCAAGGCGAGGCGCCCGTTCCCGTCCCCGTCCCCGGGGAGGGGTGCCGCCAGCCGCTGTCTGACGGCGTTCTTCTGCTGCCTCGCATCGGCGGGCCGGTCAGGGAGCGCTGATGTGACAGGCTTACTGGCATGCCGAAGAGTCGTGGCCGCCGTAAGTCCTCCGGCGGCAAGAAGCAGCACAAGCCGGTCCGTCGTTCACCACTGCCCTTGCGACTGTCGGACCAGGTGATGCGTGATGCCCGGCGCCACTTCGGCGGCAACGACGAGCTGCTGACGGCGGAGGCATGGGCCAGCAGCTGGCTCGGCCGGGCGTGGCTGGAGGCCCCGCTCACCGAGCGGGAGCCCGAGCAGCGGCTGTGCCTGGAAGTGACAGGCCGGGCCTCGACCACACCATCCCCGGCAGGCCTTGCCGCCGTGGCAGCGATGGAAAGGGTGGCGCCCGTAGACAGCCGGCCGATGCTGGCCGGCACCGTAGGCATCCTCGCCGAGACCCAGCCGCTGCCCGCCTGGCACACGTCCGCAGGCCATCACCCGGTCCGGGCCTGGCGCGCGGTGGACGTCTGGGGCAGCGAACGTGTGCTGTTCATCGCCTACGACGGGCCCACCCCGCATACCCTGATGGCCCAGATCATCGAGACCGGCGGCACCATGGTCGACAAACTCGGCCTTCTCCTCCCTGACGCCGCCACCGCCTGGTCCGGCATGCGGGACGACGACGACATCCCCATGCCCCTGACCGACTACGACGTGTCCGCGGCCCTCGCCGATCTCGCCGGGGCCCTGCGCATGACGGACATGACCTGGCCCCGACACGATGACGGAGACTTCGTCGAGCTACGGGCACTGGCCTGGGCACGCTGCCGCGACCACCTACCCGACTGGCCCGAACACGAGCCGCTGCCCGACACCGAACGCGCCCGTCTCCTGAACGCGTTCACCACCACCGCCACTCACAACACCGACCCGGAAACAGCCGACACCATCCGGTCACTGGCCGAGCTGTTCCTCGACTACGGCGAGGGCTATATCACCGTCGGCCCCCTGGCCTGGAGCCCCGGCCACGCAGCCCTCTTCCTCGCCGACTGGCTACCCCGCAAAGCCGTTCTCGATCACGACCAACGCGCCCTCTTGCCCGACGCCCTCAAGCGATGGGTGGACTTCGCCCTCACCGAACGCGGCATCGAACCCCGCTGGATCACCCCCGTCATCGAGGCCGTCGACCTCCACCTGTCCGACTTCCAGGACGCCTTCGACGACCACACCGCCTGGGGCCCCGCCAAGCAGATCGCCACACTCCTCACCAGCCGCGGCATCGACCCCAACGACCAAGACGCCGTCGACAACGCCATCCGCACCCTCAACGCCGAACGACTCGCCCGGCAACTCACCCAACCCCCCATCCACAACTCTTGACAATTCCTCTGCGCACGATGTGCCCCGCGGGATCGTCCTCCGTCATCGGCGCCGTGAGGCTGCTGATCAGGTAGCCGTCGGCGAGGGCCTGTCCGAGCAGGCGTTGGGCCTGGCCGAGGGTGCCTCCGGCGTCGAGGAGAAGCCGCAGCAGCTCCCGGCCGCAGGCGATTTCTTCTGCTGCCTGTAGGACAACGGACAGGGGGCGACTGATCCTGGCCGTGGCGATGCGGCCGCCCGAGCGCGGCATGCTGATGGTGTCGCCGCGCCGGAACGCCAGCGTGTTGACCTGCACAGTCAGGTGAGGCAGTACGTCGGCGCGGCCTTCCAGGTCTTTGCGGACGTGGTCGACCCACAGGGTGTCCGGGCGGGCGACGGCCCGGTGAGCCGTACCGATCGTGGCGCAGGCGCCACCCACGCCGGCCAGGGCGACCCCGGCGAACAGACCGAACGGTGTCGGCCGCCCGGTCGCCCGCAGCAGATAACCGGCAACGGAACACGTGGCCTTGCCAATCCGCTTCGGTTCGATGTCGTCGCCGCCGAGAATCCGTTCCACGTAGTCGACCAGACGCGGGGACGCTGCCCGCAGCGAGGTGACGAACGTGTCGTCGTCCCACACGCGCTGCAGCCACTGGGAGCAGGCGTCCGAAGAATCAATGGCGGGCCAGCCGGCGGGGCGGGCCGTAGCGGGCAGGGCAGCAGCGCGCAGGACCAACACGTCGCCGAACCGCCGGTAGACCGGTCGAGCCACGGTGTCCCTCCTTCCTCCCTCAGGGGTGCGCGGGTACGGGCGGGCAGGGCCGCCCGCACCCGCGCGGGGTTGCTGGTCAGCTCGACGTGCAGGACGACGCACAGGTCTTCTTGCATCCGTCGCTGGTGTCGCACATCTCGATGACCGGCGTCGGAGTGGCCGTGATCGTGGTGTGCAGCTCCCACTCGTCCTCGAAGAGCGGATCCTCGGCCGTCTCGGAAGCGAGTGGCACAGCGGCTTGAGCCATGGCTGGTACTCCTTGATGAGGTGACCGCCCGTAGGACAAAGGGGGCGGAGGGGCCCGCAGGACCCCCGTTGCGACCTGCTGGTAGCGGTCGTGCAGATCACAACGCGAGCACCGCGAAAACGAGGGGCTTGTGCCTGCGCCAGCACCGCGTGTCCTGCGCGCCGGCCGGCCTGGCCTTCCGCACCTGTTTGGGGCCTGGCTCAACCGGCCCGGTGCAGGCGTTGTCCCCGGTACAGCACCGCTACAGGGGTGGTACGCAAGGGGGCCGCGGCGCTGCCGTACGGGCAGATCAGGTGATGGTGCACAGGATGTTCGCGAGGATCTCCTCGTGCGGGGCGGGGCCTGGCTGGAACCGGTCGAGGAAGTCGCGCAGGGGCGTCGGCGGCACGAGTCGGTCGCCACGGCACTGGCGCAGCCAGTACGGCCCCGGAGCCTCCGTCTGCGTCATCGGCGGCAGAGCGAGCTGGTGCGGTCTGCCCAGGCACATGGCGTACCGGTGCGGTGCCCAGGTCTCGCTGGTCCCCGGAGGCACGAGCCAGATGAGCCACTGCCGTGCCGGGTTCTCGATTACCGGACCGCAGGCGTCGATCTGCCCGTCGCTGGTGTGCTGGACCTGGTCCAGGAGCCTGACCACGGCGTACGCCTCGGGGCAGGACGCGGTGACGACGATGTCGAAGAACCGGCCGCCCAGCGGTAATCGGAGTACCCGGCCCTGCTGGAGATCCATCAGGCTACGCACCCGTGCGGCGAGGTCGCCCATGTCCGGGGCGACATCGTCCGCCGTGATGGCCCAGTCGCCCGGTATGAAGTCCACGCCGGTCACCGGCGCGGGTCCACCCGGGATCGCGGCACGCTGGGGAAGCGGTGTGCGCATCACGCCGCCCCCTTCCCGGTAGCGGGGAGCAAGGCCTGCACGGTCGTGCCCACGACCACGTCATAGATGTCCCAGGCCAGGCGGCTGTGCCGGTGGGTCACCCGCCACAGTCCCGCGTGCACGCCCCGCGGTGCACCGGACCGGTTCGCGACGCCCTCGAGGCCCAGGCAGAAGCCCGGCTCGCTTTTGACGAGCTGGACCTTGTCCACCCCGACCGTGGCGGCCGCGCTGATGACGGACGTCCAGCCTTCGGTGCTCGTGCTGTCGTGGCCTTCGGCAGGACCGGCCTTGGCGTAGCAGAGCTTGGGGAAGGTGAGCCAGCGCCGGTCGGTGATCTCCGGTTCAAGGAACTGCAGCGCCGCGAACGGGCGGGCAGGGGATTCGGAAGCGACGGACACGTGGTGTCTCCTGATGACGGTTGGGGAGTTTCTGCGCTGTGGTCGGGCCTGGCGAGCCGCTTGCTGTTCAGGCTCCTGTGCCGGTCGGTGCGCCTGCCCGGTGACGGGCGCGTCCGAGGTCGTCGAGGCCGATGACGGTGTAGGCGCGCAGGCGGCGGATGAGTTGGGAGGCGAGGTACCAGCGCAGGCCGGGATGCCCGTACGGCAGTGCCTCTCTGCCGTCGGCAGGTAAGGCGCGCAGGCCGCCGTCGGCGTACTGGTAGGGCGTGCCGATCACTCCGTAGAGCGGGGCGCTCTGGACGAGGAACACGGTGGGGCGGCCTTGGAGGTGAGGGCACTGTTC
>NZ_JBEOWS010000129.1:0-2116 GCF_040296125.1 Streptomyces sp. NPDC002265
GTCGTGCTCCGTACTCCCCCGGCCCCGCACGCAGCCGCGGGCCGGGGGATCGGGGGGTCGGACCGTTACCGCTTCCCGGCGTCCGCCCAGGCGTGCTGGACCGCCAGGTCGGCCCGGACCTCGGCGAGCTGGACGGCGACCGCCTCCGGCGCCGTACCGCCGCGGCCGTTGCGGGAGGCCAGGGCCCCGGGGACGTTGAGGACCGACCGCACCTCGGGGGTGAGGTGGACGGAGATCTTCGCGAACTGCTCGTCCGTCAGACCGTCGAGCTCCTTGCCCTCGGCCTCGGCGGCCTTCACGCACTCGCCGGCCACCTCGTGCGCGACCCGGAACGGCACCCCCTGCTTGACCAGCCACTCCGCGATGTCGGTCGCCAGGGAGAAGCCCGCCGGGGCCAGCTCCTCCATGCGCTCGCGGTGGACGGTGAGGGTGGCGATCATGCCGGTGAAGGCCGGGAGCAGCACCTCCAGCTGGTCGCAGGAGTCGAAGACCGGCTCCTTGTCCTCCTGGAGATCGCGGTTGTACGCGAGCGGGAGGGCCTTGAGCGTGGCCATCAGGCCGGTCAGGTTGCCGATCAGCCGGCCCGACTTGCCGCGCGCCAGCTCGGCGATGTCGGGGTTCTTCTTCTGCGGCATGATCGACGAACCCGTGGAGAACGCGTCGTGCAGGGTCACGAAGGAGAACTCCTTCGTGTTCCAGATGATGATCTCCTCGGCGATCCGGGAGAGGTTGACCCCGATCATCGCGGTGACGAAGGCGAACTCGGCGGCGAAGTCACGGGAGGCCGTGCCGTCGATGGAGTTGCCGACGCTGCCGCGCTCGAAGCCGAGGTCCGCGGCGACCGCCTCCGGGTCTAGGCCGAGGCTACTGCCGGCGAGCGCGCCCGCGCCGTACGGCGACACGGCGGTCCGCTCGTCCCACTGGCGCAGGCGCTCGGCGTCCCGCGACAGCGACTGGACGTGGGCGAGCACATGGTGGGCGAAGAGCACCGGCTGGGCGTGCTGGAGGTGGGTGCGGCCGGGCATCGCCACGTCCGGGTGGGCCTGCGCCAGACCGATCAGCGCGTCCTGGAGGTCGGCGATCAGACCGCCGATGATCCGGGCGTGGTCGCGCAGGTACATCCGGAAGAGGGTGGCCACCTGGTCGTTGCGCGACCGGCCCGCCCGCAGCTTGCCGCCGAGGTCGGGACCGAGGCGCTCCAGCAGGCCGCGCTCCAGGGCGGTGTGGACGTCCTCGTCTGCGACCGTGCCGACGAAGGAGCCGTCCGCGACGTCCGCCTCCAGGCGGTCGAGGCCCGCCAGCATCCGGGTCAGTTCGTCGTCCGAGAGGAGCCCCGCCTTGTGCAGCACGCGCGCGTGGGCACGCGAGCCGGCGATGTCGTACGGCGCGAGGCGCCAGTCGAAGTGGACGGACGCGGACAGCTTCGCCAGGGCCTCGGCGGGACCGTCGGCGAAACGGCCGCCCCAGAGCCGTACGTCACCGCTGTTGCTGCTCACTCGCGTTGCTCCTCGTCAGTGGTGGTGTGCGACCGGCTCCCCGTGCGCGACCTTGTCTGCATGATTATGCGGAACTCTGCATGATTCGTCAATCTCGGGGGGGTCGTGAGGGATTCCTGACGGACTTTTCCCCGACCCGTTGAACGCGGGAAAACGCTTTCACGTATCTCTGCCCGAACGCAGGCGCCGCGTTGACCAGACGAAGACACCCCCGAACCGAGTGAGGCCATCGCATGTCCAGGGCACTTCCGAAGTACAACAAGCGCCGTGTCGCGATCATCGGCGGCGCTGCGGCCGTGGCGCTGTCCGGCGCGGTCATCGCCGGTTCCGCCTTGGCCGGCCCGTCGTCCGGCGACGGCAGCACGAACGCCCGGACGCTGGCGGCTCCGGGCACCATCAGCTGCCCTGACGTCGCCTCGAAGCTGCCCGCCGTCCCCGCCACGGCCAAGGCCGAGGTCGACCGCAACCTCGCCCTGCTCCAGACCCAGATCAACGAGGCCAACACCCGCCTCGTCAACACCGCCGGCCAGGGCGGACCCAACTTCGTCCAGAACGCCATCCTCGGCCCCCTCAAGGACAAGCGCGTCTCCACCATCGACCGCATCGCCATCTCCATCGGC
>NZ_JBEOWS010000129.1:2213-23369 GCF_040296125.1 Streptomyces sp. NPDC002265
CCGGCCAGGGCGGACCCAACTTCGTCCAGAACGCCATCCTCGGCCCCCTCAAGGACAAGCGCGTCTCCACCATCGACCGCATCGCCATCTCCATCGGCCGCACCGCCGCCAAGCCCCAGGGCCTCGACGCCCTCGCCGCCTGCACCCTCAATAAGTGAGGTGACGGACAGCCGTGGCCGCCCCGAGAGAACGCCGGCCGGGGCGGCCACGGCGTGTCGGGGCCCGGACGGACCACCCCGGCCGCTGCCGCCGTCTAGCTTCTGACCATGCGCCCTGGTGCCGTCGCCGCCTCGCTCGCCTCGCTGTGCTTCCTGCTGCTGGGCGCCGCCGCCCCCGGTGAGGACCCGCCGCTGCCCGCCCGGCTGGCGGACACCGGCGGCGGCCGCCAGCTGATCACCGCTCAGGCCCCCACGGCCGAGGCGACGTCGGGCACGCTCACCTGGTGGGACCTGCGCGACGGGCGGTGGGTGCGGGCCGGTTCCGCACCGGCCCGGTTCGGGGCGAGGGGACTGGTGGCGGGCGCCTCGCGCGCCCAGGGGACGAACACGACGCCCACCGGGCTGTACGACCTGCCGTTCGGGTTCGGGATCGCGCCGGCCCCGGCCGGAACCAAGGTCGCCTACCGGCCGGTCCGGGAGAGCTCCTGGTGGTGCCAGGACAACGACTCACGGTCCTACAACCGCTTCACCGAGCCCCGCCCGGCCGACTGCCGGGCCGCCGAGTCCGAGCACCTGATCGCGTACAGCACGCAGTACGCGTACGCGCTCGTCGTCGGCTTCAACTACGCCCACCCGGTGCGCGGGCGCGGCGCCGGGATCTTCCTTCACGTCGACGGGGCCGGGGCGACGGCGGGTTGCGTGTCGGTGCCGGTGGAGGCGATGCGCGCGCTGCTGCGCTGGGCCGATCCGGCGCTGCGCCCGCACATCGCGATCGGCACGCGCGGCGGGGCGACGGCGATCACCCGCTACTGACGTCCGGCGGGCGCTGCCGCGGGAGCCGTACCGTGAAGGTCGTCGCCCCCGGACGGCTGGTCAGGTCCACGGTCCCGGCGTGCGCCTCCACCACGGCCGCCACGATCGACAGTCCGAGTCCGGCGCCGCCGCCGGAGGCCTCCGTGCGGCGGCGGTCGGCGCGGGTGAAGCGTTCGAAGACACCGGGCCGGAGCTCCTCGGGGACGCCGGGTCCGTCGTCGTGCACCGCGAGGACGACCGCCTGGGCGTCGGTCTCCAGGGACACGGTGGCCTCGGTGCCCACGGGGGTGTGCAGCCGCGCGTTGGCCAGCAGGTTGGCCAGCACCTGGTGCAGCCGGTGGGCGTCGCCGGTCACCGTGACCGGGTCCTCCGGGAGCTCCAGGGTCCAGCGATGGCCGGGACCGGCCACCCGGGCGTCCGTCACCGCGTCCAGGACCAGGCGGGTGAGGTCGACCGGCAGGCGTTCGAGGGGACGTCCGGCGTCCAGCCGGGCCAGCAGGAGCAGGTCGTCGACCATCTCGCCCATCCGGGAGGACTCGGCGGCGATGCGTTCCAGGGCGTGGGTGATCTCGGCAGGCACCGGCCCCGGGTGCAGCAGGGCGAGCTCGGCGTGCCCGCGTACCGAGGCCACCGGGGTGCGCAGTTCGTGGCTGGCGTCGGCCGCGAAGCTGCGCAGCCGCTCCTCGCTGGCGTGACGTTTGGTCAGCGCGTCCTCGACATGGCCGAGCATCCGGTTGAAGGCGGCGGCGAGCCGGCCCACCTCGCCGCGCGGGTCGGCCTCGGGGGCCCGCGGCGGCAGCGCGACCTCACCGCTGGCCAGCGACAGCTGCGCGACCCGGGCCGCGGTGGCCGCGACCCTGCTCAGCGGGCGCAGCGACCAGCGCACCCAGACGGCGCCGACGACACCGGTGGCGGCCAGGGCGAGGGCGAAGACGATCCCGGCGACCAGTTCGAGCCGGTGGACGGTGGCCTGGACCGGCTCCAGCGGCAGCCCGGTGATCAGTACGTCGCCGTCGAGGCCCCGGGCCGCCATGATCCGGTAGTCGTCGAGGGCGGAGAGCGCGACTGTGTGGCCGCGGCCGTCGGCCGGGACCGCGGCGAGCCGCCTGCGGTCCTCGGCGGTCAGGGGCACGTCCAGGCTGGTGGTGGCCTCGCCGACGGGGACGACGGCCGCGTTGGTGACCGTGCCGCCGACCAGGCGGGCGCCGAAGGTGCCCGTGGCCTGCCGGCGGGTGTCGCCGTACTCGTCGCCGTCGTGGTCGTCGCGCAGCCGGCCCGGGTGCTCCAGGCTCGCCGGGAACCGGGTCCCGACACCGGAGAGCTGTTCGTCGAGGCGGTTGGTGAGGAAGCCGTTCAGCCCGACGACGGCGGCCACGCCGACCGCGGCGCAGCTGATCGCCAGCAGCACCACCAGGCCTAGGGTGAGCCGGGCCCGCAGCGTGCGCGGCCGGGGCAGCCGGCCCAGCAGCGGGCGCGCGGCCGGGCCGTCGGCCGAACGCGAACGCAGACGCAGACGCAGACGCAGACGCGGTGTCATCGGCTCACCGGCTTGAGCACGTATCCCGCCCCGCGCACCGTGTGGATCATCGGCTCGCGGCCCGCGTCCACCTTCTTGCGCAGGTACGAGATGTACAGCTCGACGACGTGGGCGCGGCCGCCGAAGTCGTACGACCAGACGCGGTCGAGGATCTGCGCCTTGCTGAGGACGCGCCGCGGGTTGCGCATCAGCAGGCGCAGCAGCTCGAACTCGGTGGGCGACAGCTCGATCAGCTCTCCCGCGCGGGTGACCTCGCGGGCCTCCTCGTCCATGACCAGGTCGCCGACGCTCAGGCGGGGACCGTCCTCCTGGCGGCGGGCGATCCCGGCGCGGCGCAGCAGCCCCCGGACCCGGGCGACGACCTCCTCCAGGCTGAAGGGCTTGGTGACGTAGTCGTCGCCGCCCGCCGTGATGCCCGCGATGCGGTCCTCGACGGCGTCGCGAGCGGTGAGGAAGAGCACACAGACGTCCGGTGTCACCTCGTGCAGGGCGCGCAGCACGGCGAAGCCGTCGGTGTCGGGAAGCATCACGTCGAGGACGACGGCGTCGGGCATCAGTTCCCGGGCCTCGGCGAGGGCGGAGGCGCCGTCGCCGGCGGTGCGCACCCGCCAGCCCTCGTAGCGCAGCGCGCCGCAGAGCACCTCGGCGAGGTCGGGGTCGTCGTCGACGACCAGGACGCGCAGCGGTGTGCCGTCGGGGCGGGTCACGGCCGGGTGGCCGGAGCGGGTGGTGTTCATGGCTCTCACCAGCATCACCCCTCGGGAAGGCGCCCGGCGCCCTTGGCCACTGTGAGTTTGCTCTGAGTCCGCCGTGCGGGGTGCCCGCTCAGAGCGATCTCAGAGGTTCGGCCCGCACAGTGGCGGGCGGAACGGACGGCAGGACGGAAGGACACACATATGACCACCGTGGACGAGCATCGGGCGGCGACCGCCCTGCCACCGGCCACCCGGCGCTCCCCCGCGGGTCCGGTGCTCGCGCTGCTGTGGGCGGGTGCGTTCGGCGTGCTCGCGCTGTGGTGGTCGGACACCGGTTCCGTGATCGGCGCGGCGGGCTGGCTGACCGGCGCCGGCCGGATCGCGGGGCTGCTGTGCGGGTACTCGTGCGCGGTGCTGGTGGGCCTGATGGCGCGCGTGCCGCTGCTGGAGCGGCGGATCGGCTCGGACCGGGTGGCCCGCTGGCACGCCATGGCGGGCCGGTACACCGTCTGCCTGCTGGTGGCGCACGTGGTGCTGATCCTCGCCGGGTACGCCGCCCAGGACCGTCAGTCGGTCCTGCACGAGACGGTGACCGTGATCCTGGACTACCCGGACATGCTGAAGGCCACCGCGGCCACCGTGATCCTGTTCGCGGTCGGCGTCACCTCGGCGCGTGCCGCGCGCCGCCGGACCAGCTACGAGTTCTGGTACTACGTCCACCTGCTCACGTATGCCGCGGTGTTCCTCGCCTTCGGCCACCAGCTTGCGCTCGGCGACGACTTCAACGGCAACCTGGCCGCCACGGCGGCCTGGTACGTGCTCTACCTCGGCGTCGCGGCCCTGGTGCTCTGGTTCCGGATCCTGGTACCGGTGCGGTTCAACCGGCGCCACCGGATGCGGGTCGAGTCCGTGCAGCGGGAGGCGCCGGGGGTGTACTCGGTCGTGGTGCGCGGTCAGCGGCTGGACGAGACGGGCGCCCGGGCGGGCCAGTTCTTCCGGTGGCGGTTCCTCGGGGAGGGCATGGGCTGGACGTCGACGCCGTACTCCCTGTCCGCGCCGCCCCGCCCGGACCTGATGCGGATCACGGTCAAGGCGCTCGGCGGGCACAGCGCGGCGGTGTCCCTGCTGCGGCCGGGCACCCGGGTGTGGGCGGAGGGGCCGTACGGGTCGCTGACCGCCGACCGGCGCACCGCCGCCAGGTCGCTGCTGATCGCGGGCGGGGTCGGGATCACCCCGCTGCGGGCGCTGTTCGAGACGCTGCCGGGCGAGGTGACCCTGCTGTACCGGGCGCGCACCGCCGAGGACCTCGCCCTGGGCCAGGAGCTGGAGGCGCTGGCGCGGTGGCGGGGCGCGAAGGTGCTCTACGCGCTCAACGGCCCCGGCGGGGAGCGCCCCGACCTCTCCGCCGGTGCGCTGCGCTCGGCCGTCACCGGTCTGGCCGGGCACGACGTGTACCTGTGCGGTCCGCACTCCTTCGCCCAGGACGTCTACCGGGCGCTGCGTGCCGCCGGTGTGCCGGACCGTCGTATCCACCACGAGTCGTTCGAACTGTGAGGCCGTCGTGCACCCGTTGAAGAAGAACCGTCCGCTGCGCCGGATCGTGCTGTCCGGAGCCGCCACCGTCTGCGGCACGGTCCTGCTGCTGTCGTTGAAGCCGCACACGAGCACGGCCGTGGCCGTGGCCCCGCCCGCCTCCTCGGCCGGCTCCTCCGGCTCCGGTTCGTCGGGTTCGTCCGCCTCCGGCTCGTCGGGTACGTCCGGTTCCTCCGGCACGAGGACGGTCACCGGGGAGACCGTCCAGACCCGTTGGGGCCCGGTCCAGGTGCGGATCACCCTGAAGGACGGCAGGCTGACCGAGGTCACCGCGGTCACCTACCCCCAGGAGAACCCACGGGACCAGGAGATCAACAGCTACGCCGTCCCCCAGCTGCGACGGGAGGCGCTGGCGGCGCAGAGCGCGGAGATCGACACCGTCTCGGGAGCGACGTACACCAGTGACGGTTACCGCCGGTCACTCCAGTCCGCACTCGACTCAGCGGAAAGCTGAACACTCGGGAGACTCGGCACGTATGTGTGGGCCAAGGGTCAAGTCTCCACGGAGGAACCGTGACCACCACGCTCGCGGGCGGCCGTGCCGCCCGACGCCAGACGATGCGCCGCATCCGTCCGCGCCGCTCCCCTGCCGTCCCCCTGCTGCTCGCCGTATGGGCGGGCGCGATGGGGGTGCTGTGGCTGTGGTGGCACAACACACCGTCGATCGCCGACGACAACAGCAAGATCCTCAACGCGGGCCGGATCACCGGCCTGCTGGCCGGATACCTGATGGCCCTCGTCGTCCTGCAGATGGCCCGGGTCCCCGCGCTGGAGCGCCGGGTGGGCTCCGACCGGGTGGCCCGCTGGCACGCGATGAGCGGCCGCTACACGCTCTCCCTGGTCATCGCGCACGTCTTCCTCACGATGTGGGGCTACGCGCTCCAGGGCGGCAGGACGCTGGGCGACATCGTCCAGCAGACGATCGACTCCATCAACCAGCTCCCGGACATGGGCAAGGCCGCCATCGGCACGGGCCTGCTGGTCTTCATCGGACTGGTGTCGGTCGGCGGCATCCGCAAGCTGATGCCGTACGACACCTGGTACCACATCCATCTGATGACGTACGCGGCCGTGTTCCTGACGTTCTGGCACCAGATCACCACCGGCAACGACTTCGCCGTGGAACCGGTCGCCAAGACCGTCTGGTACGCGCTGTACGGCTCGGTCACCGCGCTGGTCCTCTGGTACCGCATCCTCACCCCGATCCGGCTGAACATGCGGCACCGGATGCGGGTCGAGGCGGTCATCGAGGAGACGCCCGGCATCGTGTCGGTGCTGATCGGCGGCCGGAAGCTGCACCGGATGGGAGCGGAGGCCGGCCACTTCTTCCGCTGGCGGTTCCTGGCCCCGGGCATGCGCTTCAGCTCGCACCCGTACTCGCTGTCGGCGGCCCCCCGCCCCGACATGCTGCGGATCACCGTCAAGGCGATCGGCGACCACAGCGCCGCGCTGCGCAAGCTGGAGCCCGGCACCCGGGTGTGGGCCGAGGGCCCGTACGGGGCGATGACCGCCTCCCGGCGCAGCCAGGGCAAGGTGCTGCTGGTCGCGGGCGGCGTCGGCATCACCCCGATGCGGGCGCTGTTCGAGACGCTGCCCGGCGCGGCCGGCGACATCACCCTGCTCTACCGCGCCAACACCACCCAGGACCTGGCGCTGTGGGACGAGCTGTCCAAGATCGCCGCCGAACGTGGCGCGCGGCTGATGTACGCGGTCAACAGCCCCGACGGCGAGCGCCCCGACATCTCCGCCGAGACCCTGCGCCGCAAGATCGGGGACATCGAGCGTCACGACGTCTTCATGTGCGGGCCGCCCGGCTTCGCCCAGCAGGTGTACGAGGCACTGCGCGGCGCGGGAGTCCCCGCCCGGCGCATCCATCACGAGTCGTTCGAGATGTGAGCGACGGGAGCCAGGAGCGATGAAGAAGAGCCACCCCCTGCGGCGTATCGTGCTCGCGACCGCCGCCACCGTGTCCGGAATCGTGCTGCTGCTGTCGCTGAAGCCGACGACCGACCCGAACGCCGCACAGGCCGCCGGCGCGATCCCTCAGCAGACGGCCGCGGCACAGGAGTCGGCCCAGGGCGGCGCCGCGGCCGCCGGGTCTGGCACGGTCACCGGACGCGTGGCCCAGACCCAGTACGGCCCCGTCCAGGTGCGCCTGACCATGAGCGGCGGCAAGATCACCAAGGCGGAGGCGGTGCAGGCCCCCAGCGGCGGCACCAGCACCCAGAAGACCGCCCTGGCCGTGCCGAAGCTCAACCAGGAGGCGGTCGCCGCGCAGAGCGCGGAGATCGACGCCGTCTCCGGTGCCACGTACACCAGCGCCGGCTACAAGCAGTCCCTCCAGTCCGCCCTGGACCAGGCGAAGGCCGCGGGCGGCTCCGCCGCGGGGAGCAGCACCGGCGGCGGGAGCAAGACCGGCGGCGGGAGCGGCAACGCGGGCGGCAAGGCCTCGGCCCCGGCCGCGCAGGCCCGTACCGTCACCGGCAGCGTGGCGCAGACCCAGTACGGCCCGGTCCAGGTCCGGATCACGGTCAGCGGCGGCAAGATCACCAAGGCGGACGCGGTGCAGGCCCCCAGCGGCGGCACCAGCAGCCAGAAGACCGCCCTGGCCGTGCCGAAGCTCAACCAGGAGGCGGTGGCGGCCGGCAGCGCGGACATCGACGCGGTGTCGGGGGCGACCTACACCAGCACCGGCTACAAGCAGTCCCTCCAGTCCGCCCTGGACCAGGTCGGTGGCTGAGCCGGTGGCCGAGTCCGAGACCGGTTCCGCGCAGGATCCCGCCCCGGTACGGCACGCGGAGGAGGTCATGGGGACCGTCTTCTCCTTCGACGTCCGGGGCGGGGAGCCCGGCGACGTGCGGGCCGCGCTCGACGCGGCCGTCGCCGAACTGCACCGGGCCGACGACGTGTTCAGCACCTACCGCGAGAACAGCGAGCTGTCCCGGCTGGCCCGCGGCGAGCTGTCCGTCGAGGAGTGCAGCCCCGAGGTGGCCGAGGTGCTGGAGCTGGGCGCGCAGGCGGAACGGCTGAGCGACGGCTGGTTCAGCACCACCTACCAGGGGCGTCTCGACCCGACCGGGATCGTCAAGGGCTGGGCGGCCGAGCGGGCCGCCCGGCGGCTGGCTGCCGTCCCCGGAGTGAACGGGGTGAGCGTGAACGGCGGCGGTGACGTCCAGCTGTCGGGCACCCCGGGACCGCAGCGGCCCTGGCGCGTGGGGGTGGCCGACCCGCTGCGGCCGGGCGGGCTGGCGGCGGTGATCTCGGCTGCCGGGACCGACCGGCTGGCGGTGGCCACCTCCGGCACGGCCGAGCGGGGCGCGCACATCGTGGATCCTCGCACCGGGCGTTCGGCGGTGACCGACCTGGTGGCCGTGACCGTGGTCGGCCCCTCGCTGACCTGGGCCGACTGCTGGGCCACGGCCGCCTTCGCGATGGGCTCGCGCCAGGCGCTGGCCTGGCTGGAGGACCTGCCGGAGGTGGAGGCGCTGCTGATCACGGCCGGCGACGAGGTGCGGTGCACCGGGGGGCTCGCGGCCCGGCTGGGCTGAGCACCCCGCGAACTCGGAACCCGGCCGCGGACGGCAGCCGGGTCAGTGGCCGTTCTGCGCCAGCCGCAGCAGATGATCGGCCAGCGCCTGCCCACCGGTCGGGTTCCGGCTGATCAGCATCAGGGTGTCGTCACCGGCGATGGTGCCCAGGATGTCGTGCAGTTCCGCCTGGTCGATCGCCGAGGCCAGGAACTGCGCCGCCCCCGGCGGGGTGCGCAGGACCACGAGGTTGGCGGAGGCCTCCGCGGAGATCAGCAGCTCCTGGGACAGGCGCCGCATCCGCTCCTCCTTCGCCGACTCCCCCAGCGGGGCGCGCGGGGTGCGGAAGCCGCCCTCGCTGGGGACCGCGTAGATCAGGTCGCCGTCGTTGTTGCGGATCTTCACCGCGTTGAGCTCGTCCAGGTCCCGGGAGAGCGTCGCCTGGGTGACGGTCAGCCCGTCGTCGGCGAGGAGCTTCGCCAACTGGCTCTGGGAGCGCACCGGTTGCCGGTTGAGGATGTCGACGATCCGGCGGTGGCGGGCGGTGCGGGTCTGCGGTACGGCCGGCCCCCCGGTCTGGTCGTGGTCCTGCGCCTGGCTCATCGTCGTCTCATTCCCCGGATCATCCGTCCCCCTTGGCCACGTCCAGGATGCCGGTCATCGCCCCGAGCAGCGCGTCCACGTCGTCGTCGCCGAGGTTCAGCGCCGGCATCAGCCGTACGACGTCGGGTGCGGGCGCGTTCACGAGGAGACCGGCGTCCTGGGCCGCCTGCTGCACCTGCTGCGCGAGCGGCTCGGTGAGCACGATACCCAGCAGGAGTCCGGCGCCCCTGACGTGGTCGATCAACGGGTGGCCGAGCGACTCGATCCCGGCGCGCAGCCGCTCGCTCTGGCTCTTGACGTTCTGCAGGAGGCCGTCCGCGGCGATCGTGTCGAGGACGGCGAGTCCGGCCGCGCAGGCGACGGGGTTGCCGCCGAAGGTCGTGCCGTGGTGTCCGGGGCGCAGCAGTTCGGCGGCGCGCCCGAAGGCGACGGTCGCGCCGAGCGGCAGCCCGCCGCCCAGGCCCTTGGCAAGGGTGACGACGTCGGGCAGGACACCCTCATGGGCCTGGTACTCGAACCAGTGGCCGGTGCGGCCGATGCCGGTCTGCACCTCGTCGAGGACGAGCAGCGCGCCGGTGGCGGCGGTGATCGCCCGGGCCGCCTTCAGATAACCGGCGGGCGGGACGACGACACCGTTCTCCCCCTGGATGGGCTCGATGACGACCAGCGCGGTCTCCTCGGTCACCGCGGCGGCCAGCGCCTGCGCGTCGCCGTAGGGCACGTGGGTGACGTCGCCGGGCAGCGGCAGGAACGGCTCCTGCTTGCCGGGCTGGCCGGTGAGCGCGAGCGCGCCCATGGTGCGGCCGTGGAAGCCGCCCTGGGTGGCGACCATGTGGGTCCGCCCGGTCAGCCGGCCGATCTTGAAGGCGCCCTCGTTGGCCTCGGCGCCTGAGTTGCAGAAGTAGACCTTGCCGTCCCGGCCGAAGTGCTGGAGCAGCCGTTCGGCGAGGGCGACGGGCGGTTCGGCGACGAAGAGGTTGGAGACATGGCCGAGGGAGGCGATCTGCCTGCTGACGGCCTCGACGACGGCGGGGTGGGCGTGGCCGAGCGCGTTGACCGCGATGCCGCCGACGAAGTCGACGTACTCCTTGCCGTCGGCGTCCCACAGCCGGGTGCCCGCGCCACGTACGAGGGGGAGCCGCGGGGTGCCGTAGTTGTTCATGAGGGCGCCCTGCCACCGCTGGGTGAGGTCCTCGTTGGCGGTCATGCGGGGTCCCCCTCCTCGTCGGGCACGACCATCGTGCCGATTCCTTCGTCCGTGAAGATCTCCAGCAGGATCGAGTGCTGGACCCGGCCGTCGATGACGCGGGCGGTGGTGACGCCGTTGCGTACGGCGTGCAGGCAGCCCTCCATCTTCGGCACCATGCCGGAGGACAGCTCCGGCAGGAGCTTCTCGAGCTGGGACGCGGTGAGGCGGCTGATCACCTCGTCGCTGTTCGGCCAGTCCTCGTACAGTCCCTCGACGTCGGTGAGGACCATGAGGGTCTCGGCGCCCAGTGCCGCAGCGAGTGCCGCAGCCGCCGTATCAGCATTGACGTTGTAGACATGTCCGTCGTCCTGGCTCCGGGCGATCGAGGAGACGACCGGGATGCGGCCGTCGGCGAGGAGCGCCTCGATGGCGCCCGTGTCGATCGCGGTGATCTCGCCCACCCGCCCGATGTCGACCGGCTCGCCGTCGATCTCGGGCCGGTGCCGGGTGGCGGTGATGGTGTGCGCGTCCTCGCCGGTGAGGCCGACGGCGAGCGGGCCGTGCTGGTTGAGCAGTCCGACCAGCTCGCGCTGGACCTGCCCGGCGAGCACCATGCGTACGACGTCCATGGCGTCCTCGGTGGTGACCCGCAGGCCCGCCTTGAACTCGCTGACGATGCCGTGCCGGTCGAGGGCCGCGCTGATCTGGGGGCCGCCGCCGTGCACGACGACCGGCTTGAGGCCCGCGTGGTGCAGGAACACGATGTCCTGCGCGAACGCGGCCTTCAGCTGCTCGTCGATCATGGCGTTGCCGCCGAACTTGACGACGACGGTCTTGCCGTTGTGCCGGGTCAGCCAGGGCAGCGCCTCGATGAGGATCTCGGCCTTGGGCAGGGCGGTGTGCTTGCGTGTGGTGCTCATGAGCTGTACGCGCTGTTCTCGTGGACGTAGTCCGCGGTGAGGTCGTTGGTCCAGATGGTGGCGGTCTCGGAGCCGGCCGCGAGGTCGGCGACGATGTGCACCTCGCGGTAGCGCATGTCGACCTTGTCGCGGTCCTCGCCGACGCCGCCGTCCTTGCACACCCAGACGCCGTTGATGGCGACGTTCAGCCGGTCGGGCTCGAAGGCGGCGGAGGTGGTGCCGATGGCGGACAGCACGCGTCCCCAGTTGGGGTCCTCGCCGTGGATGGCGCACTTGAGGAGGTTGTTGCGGGCGATGGTGCGGCCCACCTCGACGGCGTCCTCCTCGGTCGCGGCGTTGACCACCTCGACCTTGATGTCCTTGCTGGCGCCCTCGGCGTCCCGGATGAGCTGCTGTCCGAGGTCGTCGCAGACGGCCCGGACGGCCTCGGCGAACTCCTCGTAGGGCGGGGTGATCCCAGAGGCGCCGGAGGCGAGCAGCAGCACGGTGTCGTTGGTGGACATGCAGCCGTCGGAGTCGACGCGGTCGAAGGTCGTACGGGTCGCGGCGCGCAGGGCCCGGTCCAGTACGTCGCTGTCGAGGTCGGCGTCGGTGGTCAGGACGACGAGCATGGTGGCCAGGCCGGGGGCGAGCATGCCCGCGCCCTTGGCCATGCCGCCGACGCTCCAGCCGTCCTTGGCCACCAGGGACGTCTTGTGGACGGTGTCGGTGGTCTTGATGGCGATGGCGGCCTTCTCGCCGCCGTGCCCGCTCAGCGCCGCGGCCGCGGTCTCGATCCCCGGCAGCAGCTTGTCCATGGGCAGCAGGACGCCGATGAGCCCGGTCGAGGCGACGGCGACCTCGGCGGCGTTGTGCCCGAGGACGTCCGCGACCTTCTCGGCGGTGGCGTGGGTGTCCTGGAAGCCCTTCGGTCCGGTGCAGGCGTTGGCGCCGCCGGAATTGAGGACGACCGCGGTGACCGAGCCGCCCTTGAGCACCTGCTCGGACCACAGCACCGGCGCGGCCTTCACGCGGTTGGAGGTGAAGACGCCGGCGGCTGCGCGGCGGGGCCCCTCGTTGACCACGAGGGCCAGGTCGGGGTTGCCGTTCTCCTTGATCCCGGCGGCGATGCCCGCCGCCGTGAATCCCTTGGGTGCCGTGACGCTCACGGTGCGACTCCGATCGTGGAAAGCCCGGTGGTCTCGTCGAGTCCCAGGGCGATGTTCATGCTCTGGACGGCACCGCCCGCGGTGCCCTTGGTCAGGTTGTCGATGGCGCTGATCGCGATGATGCGGCCCGCTGCCTCGTCGTACGCGACCTGCACCTGAACGGCGTTGGAACCGTAGACGGACGCCGTGGCGGGCCAGCGGCCCTCGGGGAGCAGATGGACGAAGGGCTCGTCGGCGAAGGCCTTGGTGTAGGCGGCCCGCACCGACTCGGCGGTGACGCCCGGCCGGGCCTTGGCGCTGCACGTGGCGAGGATGCCGCGGGGCATCGGCGCGAGGGTCGGGGTGAAGGAGACGGTGACCGGCTCGCCCGCGGCCGCGGCCAGGTTCTGGATCATCTCGGGGGTGTGCCGGTGGCCGCCGCCGACGCCGTAGGACGTCATCGAGCCCATGACCTCGCTGCCCAGCAGGTGCGCCTTGGGCGCCTTGCCCGCGCCGGAGGTGCCGGAGGCGGCGACGATCACGGCCTCGGGCTCGGCCAGCCCGGCGGCGTACGCGGGGAACAGCGCGAGGGTGGCGGCGGTCGGGTAGCAACCGGGGACCGCGATGCGCTTGGACCCCTCCAGCGCGGCGCGGCCACCCGGAAGTTCGGGGAGGCCGTAGGGCCAGGTGCCGGCGTGCGCGGAGCCGTAGAACCGCTCCCAGTCGGCCGCGTCCTTGAGCCGGAAGTCGGCGCCCATGTCGACCACGAGGACGTCCGGGCCGAGCTGTTCGGCGACGGCGGCGGACTGTCCGTGCGGCAGGGCGAGGAAGACGACGTCGTGCCCGGCGAGAATCTCGGGCGTGGTCGCGGCCAGGACGCGGTCGGCCAGCGGCAGCAGGTGCGGCTGGAGCGCGCCGAGCCGCTCGCCCGCGTTGGTGTTGCCGGTCAGGGCGCCGATCTCGATCTCGGGGTGCGCGAGGAGGAGGCGCAGGACCTCTCCGCCCGCGTATCCGCTCGCTCCGGCCACCGCTGCTCGTACCGCCATGTCGCCCTCCTCCTGGATGGCATGACTATACGTATCGCTGCACGTTTATGCAATCTCTCTGACGGCGCTCCTCCCGGCGTCCCGGACGGCACCCGCCTCGGGATCCGCTTCGGGATCCGTGACGGCAGGCCTGCCGGGCGACATGACCCAGCGGGAGACCACGAACGTCACCGGGACCGCCGCCATGGACGCGGCGAGCGGGGCGAAGCGGCTGCCCTGGCGCAGGACGTCGACGATCACGTACACACCCGCCGTGGTGATCAGGAAATTGGCCGCATTCGTCAACGGGAACAGCAGGAATTTCCGCAAGGTCGGTCGGGTCCGATAGGTGAAGCGCGCATTCAGAAAGAAAGAACCGGTCATGCTCAGTAAAAATGCAAACACATGAGCGGCCAGATAGGGCAAGGAGACAAGAAACAGAAGGTAAAAACCGTAGTACGTGGCAGTGTTGATCACACCGATCACGGCGAAGGTGACGATCTGCCGGCGCACGGGCCGCGGTCTCTGGTCGGGTGTCACGGGATCAGGTCTTCCACTCGTCGTACGTTGGTCGCCTTCACCAGGAAGTGCGGGCGCCGCTTCACCTCGTAGTAGATCCGGCCCGTGTACTCCCCGATGACCCCCAGCATGGTCATCTGGACCCCGGCGAGCGCCGTGACGGCGGTGATGACCGTGACGTAGCCGGGCGTCTGCACGCCGTTGACCAGCGCCGCGCCCACGATCCACGCCGTGTACAGCCCGGCGCACAGCAGCAGGGCCATGCCGAGGTAGAGAGCGGCCCGCAGCGGCCGGTTGTTGAACGACAGCAGTCCGTCGATCCCGTAGTTGAGCAGACCCCGCAGGCTCCACGAGCTGCGGCCGTGCTCGCGCACCGCGTTCTCGTACTCGAAGGTGGTGGCGGCGAACCCCACCCAGGCGAACAGGCCCTTGGAGAAGCGGTTGTACTCGCTGAGCGCCAGGACCGCGTCCACCACCCGGCGCGACAGCAGCCGGAAGTCCCCCGCCCCGTCCACGAGCTCGACGTCGACGAGCCGGTTGACGAACCGGTAGTACAGCCGGGCGGTGACGGTGCGCAGCATCTTGTCGCCGCTCCGGGTGCGCTTGGCGATGACCTGGTCGAAGCCCTGTTCGCGCAGGTCCACCATGCGGGTGATGAGTTCGGGCGGATGCTGGAGATCCGAGTCCATGACGACCACGCAGTCCCCCGATGCGTGGTGCAGACCGGCCAGCAGCGCGGCCTCCTTGCCGAAGTTCCGGCTGAAGGAGACGTACCGCACGCGCGAGTCCTGGGCCGCCAGCCGCATCAGGACGGCCAGCGTACGGTCGCGGCTGCCGTCGTCGACGTACACGAACTCCATGTCGTGACCGCGTGGCAGGAGCTCCTCCGCGACCCGCTGGACGTGGTCGTGGAAGCGCTCGATGCCGTCTTCCTCGTTGTAGCAGGGTGCGACGATCGAGATGAGCATGGTTCTTCTCCCCCGGTGGCGCGGTGTCAGAGCGCCACTCGTGCGTCGGTGCGGTCGGATGGCCGGGTGGTCGTCGAAGGTGTCCTCGCGCGCCGTCCGCGGACTGCGGTGAGCACACCGAGCAGGGTCAGTGCCAGCAGCGAAACTCCCCCGACCGTGGCGCCCAGGCGCAGCCCGGGCGGATGGAACGTGCAGGTGAGGCTGGTCGAGGTGCCGTCGAGCGGGACGGCGATCAGGCCGTGGTAGCTCTCCGCGGGTACGGCGTCGGCGGCGCCCGTGGCGCAGCGCCAGCCGGCGATCCGCGGGGCCGCCAGGACCGCGGTCCCGCGGCTGCCCGCGGGGAGCACGGCCCGGACGGTGCCGTCGGAGACGGTCACCTCGGTGGCGCCGGTCGCCGTGAGCCGTTCGACCGCGGTGCGCAGCCGGGCGGTGTCCAGGCAGCCGACCGCGCCGTCCGGGACGGTGCTCGCCGCGTCCGGAGACAGCTCGACCGTGAGGTGTCCGGAGGCGGGCACCCGGCCGAGGCGCTGCATGGAGGCGATCGCGGTGGCGAGGCGGTCGGAGCGGAAGCGGCCGGTCGGGGCCGTCCCGGGGGCACCGGCCAGGCGGGCGGTGCCCGAGAAGTGCGGTGCCCACAGATAGACCTCGCTGCCGCGCCGGCAGCGCGCGGTGATCGCCGGCCGCGGCCCGGTGGCCCCGGCGGCGAGCGGGCCGAGGCGCACGCCGCCGCTGTGGGGCGCCACCGGGCCGGCGGCGGTGCGCACGGTCAGACGGGGCACGGTGTAGACGCGGGTGCCGAGCAGCAGTTCCTGGTTGCGGTACGGGGACGGGCCGAAGCCGGGCCGGTCCGCGCCGGTGCCGGACGGCCGCACGGTGACCAGCGGCGGCACCGGCTGCCGGGACACGGTGGTCCGGCTGCCGTCCTGGGGGAACCGCTTCTGGTCCGGATCCGGCGGGGAGTGCACCCGGGCGCCTACGGAGAAGATCGCGTCCGTGACGGCGTTGTCCAGGCTCTGCAGGTTGCGGCCCCGGGAGGTCCAGCCGTCCCCGAACGCGGTGAGGGTGCGGCTGAGGACGTCGGAGGTGAGGCTGCTGTAGTACTGGGCGCCCTGGCCGCCCACCTCCATCGGGTCGTTGCCGGACGTCTGCTCCCGGCCCGGATCGGTGCGGTAGCGGGGCCAGCCGTCGGCCGCGGCGATCAGCTCCGCCTGCGTCTGCCGGCGGGCGCCCCAGGGGCTGTGGTCGTCCATGCGGGTGGCCCGCGACCGCGTGGCCACCGCGGAGGTGGCGGCGGCCTCGCCGAACTGCCCGCCGAGCAGCAGGACCGCGGCCAGCCCGGCGAGGACGGCACGACGGCGGCCGCCGTCCCGGTGCGCAGTGCCGGCCGAACCGTCCGTGCGGTCCGTGCGGTCCGTGCCGTCCGCGCGGCCCAGCAGGGCCAGGCCGGTCAGTGCCGCCAGGGCGGCGAGCACGGCGATCGGCAGGGTGAAGGAGTGGTGGGCGGGCTCGCTGCCGGCCGCCACGGCCATGACCAGGGCGAGCAGCCCGGCCGCCGCGAGCAGCGCGCGCGGACCGGGAGGACCGTAGGAGAGCGAGGTCCAGGCGGCGATCACCAGCAGCCCGCACAGCACGAAGGCCTGGCGGTACGCGCTGCCCTGCGGGGTGGCGAAGGCGTGCCAGACCAGATGGGTCGGCCCCCAGCGCATCGACAGGGTCATCGCCACCACCAGCAGCGTCCACGCGGCGCGCACCCGCCGGGGAACCGCCCGGTGGAAGGGCAGGGCGAGGGCGAGCAGCAGGGCCGCGGTGCCCACGTAGACGGCCGGGCTGCTGAAGCTGTACGACGTCGGCAGCAGGTGCGCCAGCAGGTACTCGAACGCCAGCGGCCGGAACTCGGTGACCCGGCCCGGGTAGGCGTGCCTGGTCCCGAAGTACACGACGGTCACCAGCGGCGCGGCCAGACCGATGCCGAGCACGGTGCTGCGTACCGCCCGGCCCGCGGCGGCGAGCAGCTGCCGCGGCGGGAGGCCGCAGAGCGACAGCCGCAGCAGCAGCACCAGACCGGCGCCGAGGGTGGCCATGTAAGCCGTGTAGAAGTTGGCGATCCAGGCGAGGGCCACGACCAGCGCCCCGAGCACCGGCCGCCGGCCGTGCAGCGCCCATTCGCCGGCCAGGCACAGCAGCGGCAGGGCGATGAGACCGTCGAGCCACATCGGGTTGACCGTGGCCATCAGCACGCTCCAGCCGCACAGGGCGTAGGAGGCGCCGAGCAGTCCCGCGGCCCACCAGCGGCCGGGCCGCAGGGCGAGCAGCAGCCAGGCCATGGCCGCACCGGCGCAGGCCGTCTTCAGCACGGTGATCACGTACACCGCGAGGTCGATCTCGTCCCGCGGGAAGACCGCCACGAGCAGGGCGAACGGGCTGCTCAGATAGGTGCCGAGGTCGGGCAGGAAGCTGGCGCCGAACCCGGACCGCCAGTTCATCAGCAGGCCGCCGTCGGCCCGGCCGTGCAGCAGGTCCCACAGGTACGCGTGGAACGGCACGTACTGGTTGCCCAGGTCGCTGACGTTGCGGGGGCGCGGTCCGAAGGGGTAGCTGCGCGCCACGATGTCGGCGGCGCAGGACACAAGGACGGTGATGGCCGCCGCGAGCAGGGCGGCTGCCTGTTCCGGCCGGACGGCCGGGCGGGGCGGACGGAGCCGGACACGGAACCGGGGCGTCCGGCCGGACCGCGGTGGGGCGGACGGTGCGGATGCGGTCGGCGGCGCCGGGGAGACGGTCGGTTTCACGCCCTGCTCCGGAATGGACGGCTCCGCGTGTTCCTGTGAGGAATGCCACACGAAGGAGCGGTAAGCAAAGTCGAGTGTTCCATTGTTCGCAGACCCCCGGGGAAGTGGCACGCATGGCGTCTCGTCCAGGGGCGTCACTTCCCCCGCATTATTCATTCGCCGCCTTAGACGGGTCTGCATTCCGGATGGTTGTGCCGTGTACGGGAATTGATGAAGTTCCCTTCGGAAACGGCCATAGGCCACACGAACAGCCCGGTTAACGCCGAGAGAACACCCGGGTAATGGAATTCGTCCTGCATGCAATTGCGGGGATGAAGGCCGTGATTGCACGGGGAAGGACAGCGCGACGCCCGTGACGGGGACTGCCGGGCCCGGACGGCCAGGACATAGGGTCGAGGCCATGGATGTGCTGCTTCCCTACCTGGTCACGGCCGGCTGTCTTGCGGTCGTCCTGGGGCTGTTCACCCGGCTGGCCCGGCGGGTACGCCGGCGCGGCACCGCCGGCGCGGGTCTGGTGGCGGCGCTGGCCTCGTACGAGGAGGCGTTCCGCACCACGAGCCATGCCGCGTACCACGAGATCCAGGCCCAGGCGCGGCGCAGGGCGCCCGCCGACTCGCCGGACGGATGGCGGCGGCGCCGGCCGAGGGGGCGGGGCTGACATGGGCGGCTACCGGCGCGAGCCCGACGCGCCTGACGCGCCGGGCGGCTTGCGGCCCGTGCCCGGGGGGCCCGACGCGCCGGACGGCTTGCGGCCCGTACCCGAGGGGGCCGATACGCCCGGCGGCTTCCGGCCCGTGCCCGATGTGCTGGCTCACCTGGCCGGGCACTGGGGCGTGACTCGCTCCGTGCGCGATCTCGCCGGGGGCGAGGAGGGCCGCTTCGAGGGGGTCACCGCCTTCGGCCCGCTGGACGGCGGCGGACTGCTGCACCGGGAGACGGGCCGGTTCGTCTGGCGGGGCGTCGCCCGGCCCGCCGAGCGGACCCTGCGGTTCCTGCCGGGCACGGCACCGGGCACGGCGGACGTACGGTTCGCGGACGGACGGCCCTTCCACCACCTGGACCTGACGTCCGGACGGTACGTGGCCGACCACCCCTGTGCCGCCGACTTCTACCGCGGCGAGTTCACCGTCCGGGACGAGGACCACTGGCGGACGGTCTGGCGGGTCGGCGGCCCCGCGAAGGACCTCGTGCTCACGACCGACTACGTGCGCCTGCCGGGCGACTACGTCATCCGCGAGGGCTGACCGGCCGTGGAGTCGAAGCGCAGGTGCCAGCGGCCCGCGCGGCCGCTCAGGGTGACCGCCGACAGGGACCGGACGTCGATGTTCCAGTACGTCGAGGGCGGTGCCTGCAACGCGTACACCAGGGCCGCGCGGATCACGGAGGGCTCGGCGACGGCGACGATACGGCCGCCGTCCTCGACCGGGCGGGTGTCCAGCCAGCCGCCGACCCGCGAGATGAAGGCGAGCAGCGGCTCACCGCCGTGCGGGGCGGAGCGCGGGTCGGCGAGCCAGGCGTCCACCGACTGCGGCTCCCGGGCCATCGCCTCGCCGATCGTCAGCCCGCGCCAGCGGCCCATGTCGCAGTCCCGCAGGGCGAGCTGGACGAGCGGCGCGTAGCCGAGGGCGTCCCCCGTGGCACGGCTGCGCGGGTTCGGTGAGCAGTAGCGCAGTTCGGCGGCGGCCAGCGGCAGCAGTTCGGCGGCCACCTGCTGCACCTCCTGCCAGCCCGCCTGGTCCAGCGGCCGGTCGTCCTCGAAGCGCTCGGCGCGCAACGGGGAGCTGCGCGCGGCTGCGACGAAAGTGACCCGAAGTGCCATGCGGCGATCGTGAGCCGCCCGGGCCCACCGGTCAAGGGGTCCCGCCCGTGCGTTACCGACGGTGCATCATCTCTTACCCGAGCGTCGGGACCTGCCGGGCAAGTCGCGCCAAAACTTCACTCGAAGGTAAGGATCATCCACTGGTCGGGGAGGTCCAGCGCCCGGAAGCCCACCTTCTCGTAGACGCCGTGGGCGTCGTGGGTGGCGAGCAGGATGCGGCGCAGCCCGTACGGCCGCAGCTGTTCGCGCACGGCGGCCACCAGGGCCGTGCCGATCCCCTTGCCCCGCACCGACGCGTGCACGTACACGTCGCACAGCCAGGCGAAGGTCGCCCGGTCGGTGACGACTCGGGCATAAGCCACCTGTTCGCCGGAAACCATGTCGTACACGCCGAAGTTGAGCGATCCGGCGACGGCCCGCTCGTGCTTCTCCCGCGTCCGTCCGATCGCCCAGTACGCGTCGGTGGACAGCCAGTGGTGCACGCGCTCGACGTCGACGCGGTCCGGGTCGGTGGAGATCTCGTACCCCTCGACGAGAGTCCGGGTGTCGGGCGAGGCGGTCGGGACGGATGTGTCACTGAGGTCGGCCATGGCGGGATCCTCACAGCTCAGGCACCGCGTGTCGAAGGGTTTGCGGAGGCCGGGAGCACCTCGTCGCAGGCCGCGCGCAGCCGCCGTACCCCCTCGGTGATCTCCCCGGTGCCCGCGACGGCGGCGAAGCTCAGCCGCAGGTGTCCGGCCGGGGGTTCGGCGCTGAAGTACGGACGGCCGGGGGTCAGCGCGACGCCCGCGCGCAGGGCAGCGGCGGTCAGGGCCGCCTCGTCGGTGCCGTCGGGCAGGCGCAGCCACAGGTGGTAGCCGCCGGGCGGGACGTGCGGCAGGGCGAGTTCGGGCAGGGTCAGGCGCAGGGCGGTGGTCATCGCCTCCCGGCGGGCCCTCAACTCCGCGGAGATCGCGCGGAGATGACGCGGCCAGGCAGGCGATCCGACGAGTTCCAGGGCGGCTTCCTGAAGCGGGCGGGGGACGAAGAAGCTGTCGACGACCTGGATGGCGCGCAGGCGTTCCAGGACCGGGCCGCGCGCGGCCAGGGCGCTGACCCGGAAGCTGGGCGAGGTGGCCTTGGTGAGCGAGCCGACGTGCACCACGACGCCGTCCGGGTCGTCCGCGGCGAGCGGCCGCGGCAGCTCGCCGGCGTCCTCGTGCACGAGCCGGCGCACGAAGTCGTCCTCAACGACGAACGCGCCGGCCTTACGGGCGATGCCCAGCACCTCGCCGCGGCGGGCCGGGGCGAGCACGGCGCCGGTCGGGTTCTGGAACAGCGGCTGGCAGACGAGTACGCGGGCGCCGGTGGCCCGGAAGGCGTCGGCGAGCAGGTCCGGCCGCACTCCGTCCGCGTCCACCGGGACGGGCACCGGGCGCAGACCCGCCGCGCGGGCGATGGCCAGCATGCCGGGGTAGGTGGGCGACTCCACGAGCACGGGGGCGCCGGGCGGTGCCAGCGCGCGCAGCGCGGTGGTCAGCGCCGCCTGGCCGCCCGCGGCGACCAGCACCTCGGCGGCCGTGACCGACCCGCCGATGCCCCGGGCGAACCACTCGCGCAGCTCCGGCAGCCCTTCCATGGGCGGCCGCCCCCATGCCCCGGGGCGGCGCCCTGCACGCGAGAGGGCCGCGGCCATGGCCCGCTCGGGCTGGAGCGAGGGATGCAGATAGCCGCCGTTGAACTCGATCACCCCGGGCGGCGGCGCGGCGAGCGAGACGGTGACCCCGGCGGCGTCCACCGTGCGCGGTACGAGGTCGGCGGCGCCGTCCGCGCTGAGGGCGACCTCCTGCCAGGAGGTGTCGCCGACGGGCGCCGCACCGGTGCGCGGGCGCGCC
>NZ_JBEOWS010000130.1:0-23354 GCF_040296125.1 Streptomyces sp. NPDC002265
CTTGCGCCCGCTGCCCGCAGCGAAGAACGAGTACCTCCAGGCGTCCTGGAGCAGCAGTCCCGGCAGCATGACACCGAGGGCGGCGAACGCGGGCCCCACGCGGCCGCCGAGGCCGAGCCCGGCGGCCAGGGACACCGCGCCGAGGACGGCGCCGACGCCGAGCGCGGTACCCGTCGAGCGGCCCACGGCCCCGCGCCAGGCCGTGCCGGGCGGGCCGCTGAAGCGCACCGTGAGCGGATCGGTGGCCAGCCCGCGGGAGACGTTGAGCACCACGCCGTACGTCACCCAGGCGAGGCTGAACACGCCGAACGCGGTCACCCCGAGGGAGCGGGCCACGTAGAGGCCCACCGCGAAGTTGCTCACGCTGGAGGCCGCCTGGTCTGCCAGTCCCCAGGACAGCCGGCCGACGAGGGCACGCCTGGCGGACCCGGCCGGTGCCCTCGTCATCTCCCCCTCCGTGGTCATCGGTCTCACGCCTTGATCAGATCGGCGCCGTGCAGCGCGTCGGCCGCCGCGACGACGGTGTCGAACGGCAGCCCGGCGCGCTGGGCGACGTCCAGCAGCGTGTGTTCGCCGTCGGAGAGGCTGAGCACCCAGAGCATGGCCAGCTGCGCCTGCTTGGCGTCGCTGCGGCCGCCGAGCGAGTCGTACAGCCCGCGGCGGCCCAACTGCGGTTCGCCGTAAGGGCTGAGGTTGACGTAGCGCCGGTTGCGGTCCAGTACGGCGAACGCCTCGCGGCAGACGGCGAGCGTGTCCGCCATCGCCTCCGGGGAGACGAAGTCCGGGTTGTCCGCCGAGGTGTGGTACTCGGGGTACCCGGCGTACGGGGTTCGGCTGAGCGAGCCCACTCCGAGATCGAACCCGGGGGAGCAGTACTGCCGCTCGTCGTAGCCGTACGGGGTGAACTCATCGATCCGGTGCGGGCGTTCGGAGGCCTCGAGCACGTGCCGCAGCACATGGTCGATCTCCGCGTCACCGCGCCTGCTCTGCTTGTACGTCAGATCGCCCCGGTCGCCCGCGCAGGCCAGCACCAGCCCGTGCTTGACCCGGTCGATCCGCTCCACGTTGCGGGCCAGCCAGGTGATCGCCCCGATGGTGCCGGGCGCGAAGATGAACCGGTAGGTGTAGTACGGCGATTGTTCCGCCAGCGCCCGTGCGAGATACGTCGCCACCGCGACGCCGGCCAGGTTGTCGTTGGCCAGCGACGGGTGGCAGACATGGCAGGAGACGATCACCTCGTCCGCCACCTGGCCGGGGATCACATGCTCGGCGTAGGTGAGGTGGCCGTCGGCGAGGGTGGAGTCGACGCACACCTCGTACTCGCCGTCCGGCATCGCGTCCAGGGTCTCCTGCGACAGGCAGAACCCCCATTCCGGCTTGTAGTAGCTGGTGCGGTACGGCACCCAGGACGGGTGTTCCGGCAGGGTGTGCAGATGTCCGCGCAGCTCGGCCAGCGGCATGGTCGCCGACACCGGCACGCTGTAGCCGAGCACGTGCAGGCTGGACGCGGCGAAGTCGACGACCCGCCGGCCCGCGGCGTCGGCGATGTACGCGTCCCGGATGTTCCACTCCTCGGGCACCGTCCAGTCGAGCACCTGCGTGCCCGTGGGCACCTCGTGCACGGTGAGCGGGATGTACTCGCCGACGATGTCCAGGGTGGCGCGCATCCCGTCGCCGGTGATGCTCCGGCACAGCGGATACATCCGCCGCACCAGTTCGTGCATCTCCTCGCCGGCACCTCTTTTTGCACGCGTGGTCACCGGCGCCACCGCAGGGTGTCGTCGACGGTGCCCGCGTCGGAGGCGGAGCGCAGCACGGCGAGCCGGGTGAAGCGCTGCTCGAAGGCCTCCCGGGTCAGCCCGTGCTCGCGGTAGGCGTCGGCGAGTTCGAGCGCGCCCCGTTTGACCGTCCACTCGCAGTCGAAGCCGGGGATCGCCTCGCGGAACCGGGAGAAGTCCACCCGGTAGGACCGCGGGTCGGCCCCGTTCTCCCCGGTGATCACCACCTTCGCGCCGGACACCGCCTCGGCGACCTGCTCGGCGATCTCGGCGACCGTGACGTTGTTGGTCTCGCTGCCGATGTTGAACGCCCGGTCGTGCACCGCCTCGCGCGGCGCGTCCAGCGCGGCCGTGAAGGCCCGCGCGATGTCGGCGGCGTGCACCAGCGGGCGCCAGGGGGTGCCGTCGGACAGGACGAGCACCTCGCCGGAGAGCAGCGCGTGGCCCACCAGGTTGTTCAGCACGATGTCGGCGCGCAGCCGGGGCGAGAAGCCGAAGGCGGTGGCGTTGCGCATGTACACCGGGGTGAAGTCGCCGTCGGCCAGCTCGTGCAGGTCGTCCTCCACCCGCACCTTGGACTCCGCGTACGGCGTCACCGGCCGCAACGGGGCGTCCTCGGCGACCAGTTCGTCGCCGCCTGCGGCTCCGTAGACCGAGCAGGTCGACGCGTACAGGAAACGCCGCACCCCGGCCTCGCGGGCCAGCCGGGCCAGTTTCACGGAGGCGTGGTGGTTGATGTCGTAGGTGAGGTCGGGCGCCAGCGAGCCCAGCGGGTCGTTGGACAGCGCGGCCAGGTGGATCACGGCGTCCACCCCGGCCACGTGCTCGGCGGTGACATCGCGCAGGTCGACACGCGTCCCCGGCGGGTCGGCGGGCGTCGGGCCGAGCACGCAGTCGGCGAACAGGCCGGAGTCCAGTCCGACGACCTCGTGCCCGGCGGCCGTGAGGACCGGGGCCATGACGGTGCCCAGATAGCCCTGGTGCCCGGTCAGCAGTACGCGCAAGGTTCATTCCCCCAGGTCGAGAGTGAGTTTGGTGACCGCGAACGCCTCGGCGTAGCGCGTGTTGCTTTCGATACCGCGGATGCGGGCCAGCCCCAGGAAGGCCTCCCGGTCGTACCAGGGCCGGTGCTGCTGCGAGGGGTAGTGCTCCTGAAGCAACTGCACCTTCTGTTCGGCGATCTCCGGCGACAGCGGCTGGTAAACCACCGGACGGCCGAGATCGCCGTCCCACTTGACGATCTCGTAGCCGAGCACGAGATGGTCGCGGAACGCCGTGGTCATGAGTTTGGCCAGGCCACGGTGGTCCTGGTGGGCGTCCTCGGTGCGCGGGGCGAGGACGAGATCGGGTTCCGTCTGCGCGCGCAGCTCCTCGACGGCGGCCTTGGCCTCGTCCCAGTGCGCGGGCAGCCGGCCGTCCGGCAGCTTGTCCACGGTCAGCCGCAGGTCGGCGCCGGGGCAGAAGGCGGCGAGCGCGGCCCGCTCCTCCTGCTCCCGCTCGCTGCCGCCGCCGGAGAGCACCAGCGCGTCGACGCGGATGCCCGGCCGCGCCAGGCACAGCGCCAGCAGCGTGCCGCCGGCGCCGATGGCGATGTCGTCGCAGTGCGCGCCCACCGCGACGACGCTGCCCAGGCGCTCGGCCCCGAGCCGGATCACGCGGTCCCCGCCGCGACGCCGGCCCGGCCCGCGGCCACGGACGTCCCCGCGCCCGCGTGTTCCCACACGGCCCACGGGCGGTCGCCACGGGCGTACGCCTCGTCGAGCGCGGCCCGCTCCTTCACGGTGTCGGTCGGCTTCCAGAAGCCGCGGTGCTGGTGCGCCACCAGCCGTCCCTGCTTGGCGAGTTGGGCGCAGCCGTCGGCGACCAGGTCCCCGTTCTCCGGGATGTGGTCGAAGACCTCCTGGCGGAGCACGAAGTAACCGCCGTTCTCCCACAGCGGCATGTCGCTGACCGCGGTGATGCCCCCCACCAGACCGTCCTCGCCCAGGTCCACACAGTGGAACGAGGACTGCGGCGGCACCACCATCATCGACGCCCCGGCGTCGCGCCGGGCGAAGTTGTCGATCATCTGCGGCAGCGGGGCGTCGGTGAGCACGTCGGCGTAGTTGGCGAGGAACATCTCGTCGCCGTCCAGGTGGTGGCGCACCCGGCGCAGCCGCTCTCCGATCGGCGACTCGATGCCGGTCTGCGCGAAGGTGATCGTCCAGTCGGCGATGTCGGTGGACAGCAGCTCGGTCCGCCCGCCGCGCAGCACGAAGTCGTTGGACGTCGTCTCCTCGTAGTTGAGGAAGAAGTCCTTGATGTGGTGGGCCCCGTAGCCCAGGCAGAGGATGAACTCCGTGTGCCCGAAGTGCGCGTAGTAGCGCATGACGTGCCAGATCAGCGGACGCGGCCCGACCATCGCCATCGGCTTGGGGACGTCGTCGGAGGTGCCGTTGCGCATCCGCATCCCGTAGCCGCCGCAGAACAGTACGACCTTCATGCCTTGACCTCGACAATGCTCAGTTCCGGTATGGGGAAGACCAGCCGGCCGCCCCACTCGCGCACGAAGGACAACTGCTCGGTCAGCTCGGCCCGCAGGTTCCACGGCAGGACGAGGACGTAGTCCGGCCGGTCGGCGGCGATCCGCTCGGGCGCCAGGATCGGGATGCGGGTGCCCGGGGTGAACCTGCCGTGCTTGTAGGGGTTGCGGTCGACCGTGTAGGCGAGCAGGTCGGGCCGGATACCGCAGTGGTTGAGCAGGGTGTTGCCCTTGCCGGGGGCGCCGTAGCCGACGACCGTCTCGCCGCGCTCGGCCGCGTCGATGAGGAACCGCAGCAGGTCCCGGCGCACCTTGGCCACCCGGGCGGAGAACTCGGTGTACCCGGACAGCTCCTGGAGCCCGGCGGCCTTCTCCCGGTCCAGCACCTCGGCCACCCGCGCGGACGGCTCGCCCGCCACCTCGGCCGGGCGGGCCCACAGCCGGATGGAGCCGCCGTGCGTGGGCAGCAGCTCGACGTCCACCAGGGCGAGTCCGCCACTGGCCAGCGCCCGGATCGCGGAGGCGACCGTGTAGTACTGGAAGTGCTCGTGGTAGATCGTGTCGTACTGGTTCTCCTCGATCAGGGTCAGCAGATGCTGCACCTCGATCGAGACCCAGCCGTCGTCGGCGACCAGCGCGCGCAGCCCCTGGGTGAAACCGACCACGTCGGGGATGTGCGCGTAGACGTTGTTGGCCACGACCAGGTCCGCCGGGCCGTGTTCGGCGCGGACGGCCGAGCCGGTGTCGGGGGAGAGGAACTCCGTGAGCGTGGGCACGCCCGCGTCCCGGGCGGCCGCGCCGACGTTCACCGAGGGCTCGATGCCCAGGCAGCGGATCCCGCGGTTCACCACGTGCTTCAGCAGATACCCGTCGTTGCTCGCGACCTCGACCACGAAGGCGTCGGTGTCCAGCCCCAGCCGCTCGACGGCGCCGTCGACGAACGTCCGCGCGTGCTCCACCCAGGAGGTCGAGAAGGAGGAGAAGTACGCGTACTCGCTGAAGGTCTCCTCCGGCGTGATCAGCGGCGGGATCTGCGCGAGCCAGCAGTCGGTGCAGACGCGCAGATGCAGCGGGTACGCCGGCTCCGGCTGGTCCAGTTGGTCCGCGGCGAGAAAGCTCTCGCACGGCGGGGTCGCCCCCAGATCGACGACGCTCGCGAGTGACCCCGCGCCGCAGAGTCGGCAACGTGTCATCAACTTCCCCCATCCCGCTCGCCCGGGTGCACCCGTGGCGAGTCCGTTCGTTCCCCTACCGGCGGCGGGTTGTCCCCGCCGCCGGACCGTCCCGCGATCGCGGAGCGGTACCCCTCCAGCAGTCGCTCCAGCCCGACGGCCGGGCTGAAGTCCTTCTCGTAACGGCGCCGGGCCGCCTGCCCCATCTCCCGGTTGCGCTCCGGATCGGTCGTGATCCGGCGCAGACAGGAGGCGAGCGAACCGGGATCGCCCGGCAGATGCCGCAGTCCCGTCACCCCGTCCTCGACGAGTTCCACGAAGGCGCCGTGACCGGCCGCGACGGCCGGGACCCCGGCAGCCATCGCCTCCACGACCACCAGGCCGAACGCCTCCAGCCAGGTGGAGGGAGCCACCACGGCGACGGACCGCGCGATCGCCTGCCGGCACTGCTCCTGGTCGTACAGGCCGACGTAGCGCACGTCGTCCCGGCCCGCCGCCCAGGCGCTCACCTCCCGCTCCAGCGGCCCCGTGCCGGCCACCACCAGCGGCACGCCGACTCCGCCGGCGGCGGCGATCTCGTCCCAGGCGGCCATGAGCAGTCGTACGCCCTTGGCCTCCGCGAGCCGCCCGAGATACAGCAGATGCTCACCGGCGCCGCTGCGCACGATGCCCGGTTCGGGCACGAAGTTGTGCTTCACCGCCAGGCGTTCGGCCGGCATCCCGGCTCCCGCCAGGACCGCGCGCTGCGCCTCGGAGATGCAGAAGAACCGCTCCACACCGGTCCACCACCGCCGCCGGTTGGCCGACAGGCTGACCGCGAGCGGCACGGTGGCCAGCCGGGAGCCCCGGTAGCAGCCGTGCCGGACGGCGGGCAGCGGCGTGGAACCGACGCACTCGGTGCACGGCCGGCCGTCCCGCTGGAGTGTGCCGGGCGGGCAGACCTGGGTGTAGTTGTGCAGCGTGGCCACGGCGGGCACGCCGGCGTCGGCGCAGGCGGCCAGCACCGCAGGCGACAGCAGCGGGAAGACGTTGTGGACGTGCACCACGTCCGGCCGCTCGGCGCGCAGCTTCGCGGCGAGCTCCCTGCGGACCGCCGGGTTCCATGGCACCAGCAGCGGCACCGCGGCCTTGGACGGCAGGGACCGGGTAGCGATGGTGTCGCTGCGCCGCTCGAACAGCTCGACCCGGTGGCCGCCTTCGCGCAGCAGCACCACCTCCTGGTCGACGACCTTGTTCTCGCCGCTCGGCTGTGCCGAGGCGTAGCGGTTGTGCACCACGAGGACGTGCATGCTCAGCTCGCCTCCGATCTCTGGGCCCAGCGCGGGATGCGTCGGCGGGGGACTTCGGGCGTCGGGCGGGGATCGGCCGAGGCGGGCGTCGCCAGCAGCGAGGCGGCCACGGCCAGGTGCAGCAGATACGGCGAGGCGTCGCCCAGCCCGGCCTCGGTGTACGACGCGATCGCGCAGTAGCTGATCAGGAAGATCGCGCAGGCCCTGGCCAGCGACGGCGGACGCAGCAGCGCGACACCGCCCAGCACCAGGATGACCGCAGCCACCAAGGCGACGCCGATCAGGCCCTGTTCGTTGTAGACGGCCAGCCAGCTGTTGTCGATCGGCAGCCCGTCGAACGACTTGTCGCCGAGGCCGGCGCCGAACAGGAACCGCGTCGTCGTGCGGGGCTCGATCAGCAGGGCGTGCCAGACCTTGGCCCGGCCGGTCAGGCTGGAGAAGTTCTCCTGGCTCTGTCCGCGCAGGAACCATGTCTGGAGCGCGGAGGCGAACCCCACCGCGGCCACCGTGCCGATCAGCACCGCCCGGGTGAAGAACCGGCGGGCGGCGCCGCTGGTCAGCAGGAGCGAGCCGATCGCCAGCGCGAGCCCGACGAGCAGGCCGAGCGTGGCCGTGCGGGTGTGCGTCAGGGCGAGCAGGACGAGCGAGGGCACGATGACCACGGCCGCGCTGGTCCGGTCGGTCTGCCGGCCCAGCAGAAGCAGCACGGTGAGCCCGATGATCACCGCCGCGTACTGCCCGATCTGCGGCGGGGTGAGCGGCCACAGGGCGCCGACCAGCCGCCCGCCGTAGAGGTCGGGCAGGGCCGCGCCGGGCGAGGCGACCAGACCGGCGGCCACCGTCCCGAGCACCGCGAGGTACATCCGGATATGGTGCCGGACGAACGTCATGCCGCCGTCCCACCAGCGGGTGAGCAGCCACAGCGTGCCGACGAAGAGAGCCAGCCGGAAGCAGCGGAACAGGGCGCCGAACCCGGACTCCAGGTTCGCGCTGGAGATCACGCTCAGCAGAAGCAGCAGGGTGAGCAGGAACACGAAGGCGCTGGGCCGGATGCGCAGCCGGGTGTTGACCGCGAGGGCCAGCGCGAACGCGGTGACCAGCGCGCCCATGGTGACCATCTGGATCAGGGAGCGGGGCAGCGGGACGATGGTCTTCGCCCCGGCGGAGCCGAGCGTGTTGAGGATCAGCAGTCCCCAGACCGTGCCGACGATCTTCGGCGTACGGCCCGCGGTCTGCGGCGGGTGGTCCGCGCGCATCTCAACCCCCGTCCTGGGTACGGAAGGTGCTGCCCGCGTCCTGCCGGTAGGGCGCGGCCTGCCACTGTGCGGAGTCGAGGATCCGGCTCGGGTCGTGGACGACGAAGCTCCACGGTCCGACGTAGACGTTGTCGTGCCAGCGGTTGTGCTGCGTGCCGGTGATCGCCTCGGCCACCCGCTCGCCCTGGTAGGGCGACCACTCCGGATAGGTGCCGTAGTTGGCCAGCACCGCCATGCGGTCACACTTGACCGTGCAGCCGACCACGGACTTGTCCAGCACGAAGCGGTTGTCGTGGATCTCCACCCGCTGGGTCTTCCACCGGCAGTCGGCGTACAGCGGCGCGGTGGCGATGGCCGGCTGTGCGCAGCGCTTGGTGTTGTTCACCAGCAACGTGCAGTCCCCGGAGGAGGTGTTGGCCGGGCTGTTGCAGAACCGGTCGGCGTTCTCCCACAGGGTGATCCCGGACCAGTTGTCCTCCAGCACGTTGCGATAGATGTCGATCTTGTTCGTGCGGGCCCGGACCCGGGGTTCGCCGCCGGACTCGGACAGATAGACGGTAGCGAACGGGAACGTGTCGCCGCGGTCGGCGTACTTGCGGCCCTCGACCCAGTTGTTGCGCCGGATCGTGTTCCCGCGGACGATCGCGTTGTAGCTGGTCTCGTAGATCAGCGCGGCACCGTCGTTGGCTTCGAGCACGTTGTCCTCGATGAGGAAGTCGTTGTTGTTGGTGTCCGCCCACAACCCGGTCCCGCGGTTGTCGTGCACCCAGTTGCCGCGTACGTCGGCGCCGTCGACGGCCCAGAACTTCACGCCCCCGGTGCAGCCGCAGCCGGACTGCCTGCGCTCCCAGTCGTCCGTGTTGTTGCCCGTGATCTCGTTGCCCTCCAGGACCAGGCCGCTGATACGGCCGTTGCCCTTGTACGCGTTCATGCCGTACTGGCCGTTGCCGCGCAGACAACTGGCGCGCACCTGCTGGCGGGCACCGGCCATCAGTCCGGCGCCGGAGTTGTTCTGGATCGTCGAGTGCTCGATCACCCATCCGTCGGCCGAGTCGTGGTTGACCACGCCCTCGTTCTGCGGGGCGGCGAAACCCTGCACGGTGAGGTAGCGGATGGTGACGTCGGGGGCGGTGCCGGAGAACGCGTACTGGTTGGTCCTGCGGCCGTCGAGGACCGCGCCCGGCGCACCGAGGTAGACGTCCCCCTTCTTGGGGACGACCTGGGCGTAGCGGTCCCGGTCGAGCCGGTGCTTGCCCGGTCGCAGCCAGAACGTGGTGTTCGGGGGGCTGCTCTTGGTCTTCGCGGCCAGGTCGCCGGTCACCGAGGGGTCGACCGTGACCGCGCCCGCGGGCGCCGTCGCCGGCCCGGCCGCGGGCTCGGCGCACACCCGGGCCACGGCCGTGGCCGGCGCGGTGGTCGGCTTCGGCAGCGCGTCCGGCGTGCTCTTGCAGCCGGTAGCCGTCGGCAGGGCCAGCGCCAGCAGTGCAGCCGGCAGCGCCCAGCGCCGCCAGTTGGTCCCCAAGCGTCCTTCCCCCCTAGCCGTGGAATCCGAGTACGGTGGTGAACTTCTGCGTGCCGTCGGCGAAACCGCTGCCGATCAGCGTGGTGCTGGGCTCCTTGCGCCCGAAGCCGGCCGAGTACCAGCCGAGCGGCGGATCGCTCGCGCCGCGGTGCGCCTGCCAGTCCAGCTCCCCGGGCAGTTCGAGCTCCGCGGAGCGGTCCTCGCCGTCCCGGGTCCAGGTGAGCCGGGCCCGGTTCCCCACCAGGTCCGCGGTGATCGCCGGACCGAGGTGGAACGCCAGGCGCACGGCGGCCCGGCGCGGGCCGCGCACCTCGTCGACCACCTTCAACTCCTGTTCCGCCGACGTCAGTTCGACCTGGCGGCGGTGCACGAAGTGCTGGTAGCCGTCGTGTTCGGCGCACCAGCGGGCCGTCCCTCCGGCCAGGGCACCGGACGGCTCCGCGACCAGGACGCGGCTGCGGGCGTGCCTGGTCCACAGGAACGGGCCGCCGGATACGGACTGGTCGGCGCCGTCGAGCTCCAGGGTGTTGTGGCCGAGGGTGGAGCGGAAGTACCGCCGCCACTCCGGCTGCCCGTGGTAGCAGTACGTCCCCGGGTCGGCGAGCACGTCGACCCCGTCGTGCCGGACCTCCAGCGACAGCGCGTCCGCGTGGGCGTGCGCGGCGATCGACAGGAACCCGTGCGGGCCGCCGTCGCAGCGTGCCCAGATGTGCTCAGGACCGCGCAGGATGGTCATGCCCGCGTCGGCGAAGTGGGCCGGCCGGTCCGCCGGGCGGGTCACCGCCGGTGCGCTCTCGTCCTTCGCGTACGGCCGGACGAGCGCGGCCAGCAGCGGGGTGCGCACATCGGTGCCGGTCACCTCAGGCCACCAGTCGAGCCGGCCGAACACGGCGTCCCCGGTGGCCAGCAGCGAGCCCCAGCGGTCGGTGCCCGCGCCGTCCACGACCAGCCCGTGCCCGTCGTCCGCGTCGCCCTGGCGCGGCGGCCGCAGCCGGTTGTCCACGACGGCCGCGAGCGCGTCCGTCATCCGCAGCAGCACCAGCCGGACCGTCGCGGGGACCGGTACGCCCGCCGTGTCCGCCTCGGCCAGCGCGGCCAGCCCGAGCTCCAGCACCAGGCCGTGGTACTCGGTGGCCAGCTCGCGGTTGAGGCCGGAGCCGAAGGTGTTGGCGCGCAGCTGGCGCTCCAGCGACCGCAGCGCGTCGGCCCGCCAGCGCGCCGAGGCGGGGAACCAGTCGAACGCGCAGGCCGCGGCGAACTGCCCGGCGGTCTCGGCGATGACGTGGTTGTTCGCCGACGATCCTCGGCTGGGGAAGGAGGCCAGCCAGTGCTGGTGGTGCCAGATCTGGCGCAGCGCCACCGGGTTGTCCTCGAACAGTGCGGACACGCCCGGCCAGCCGTCGAGCAGCCGGCGGATCCACACCCAGGACAGCAGCCGGATGCCCAGCTCGATGCCGCTGGTCCAGTGCACCCCGCGCAGCGGCGCGTTGGCCGCCCACCACGACCGCAGATGCGCGGCCACCCGCTCGGCGTACCGCTCGTCCTCGGTGACCGCGTAGGCCGCGGCGAGCACGGTGAGGTACTGGTGCCGGGACAGCTCCCAGATCTGCTTGATGTCCCCGACCGCGTCCTCGTCGCGGTACGGCACGTCGAAGGCGTAGCCCCACGGAGCCCGGCGCCCGGTCTTCGGGTCGTACCACCAGTTCGGGTCGGCCAGGTCGTCGCGTGCCACGCCGAAGTACTCGACATGTCCGTCCAGCAACCGGTCCGCCTCGGCGACCAGCCGCTTCGCGGCGTCCGGCGGCACCGCGGCGATCGTCCCGGCGGGCAGTGACGCGGTGAACCGGGCACCGCTCACGCCCGGGGCGACCGGCCGCGCCGAGCGCCAGCGCCGTCTGCGCAGCGTGTCGCCGACCCGGCCGCCGACCTCCCGCGGTCCCATCCGGGACAGCCGCCGCAGGTACCAGCCCGCGCTCATGGTCATCGGGCACTCGCCAACGTCACCGGCACGCCGCCGGCCAGGCCGGTCTGCACGGCGAGGGTGGCCGCGGTGGTGGCGACCAGTGACTCCAGCGGTACCGGCATCGGACCGCCGGTCCGCACGGCCTTGACGAACGCGGCCAGTTCGGCGGACTGGCCCTTGTCCCGGGCCTTGGGCAGCCGTGAACTGACCCACTTTTTACCGCCGTACACGGAGGCGCGGACGAAGTCGTCGAGCCGCAGCACCTTGCCGTCCGCGACCAGGTCCAGCGTCTCCTTGGGGAAGCCGGGCGCGCCGGTGGTGACGTAGCTGATGGTGGCGGTGGAGCCGTCGGGGTAGCGCAGGACGATCTGGAGGTCGTCGTTGCCGGGCGCGGCGACCGTGTACACCGAGACCGGGTCGGCGTCGAGCAGCCAGCTCGCCGTGTCGATGAAGTGGCCGCCCTCGCCCGCGAACCGCGAGCCCTCGGTGCCCTGTTGGAGGTACCAGCTGCCGTGGTCCAGGCGGCCCGCGTTGACCAGGTAGCGCAGGTTCGCCGGACCGGTCCGGGTGCCGAACCGCTGCTTGGCCTCCTGGAGCAGGGGTGCGAACCGCCGGTTGAAGCCCACCTGGAGCCGGTCGTTGCCGGACTCCTCCACCGTGGCGAGCACGCCCGCCAGTTCGTCCTCGGTGAGCGCCAGTGGCTTCTCCACGAACACCGTCTTGCCGGCCAGCAGCGCCTTGCGGGTCAGGTCGGCGTGCGAGCTGTGCCGGGTGACCACGAACACCGCGTCGACGGACTTGTCACCGAGCACGGCGTCGAGATCGGTGGTCGCCTGGGCGAAGCCGAACTTGCGCTGCGCGTTGGCCGCGGACAGCGCCGTCGTGGTGACGACCGTGGACAGCTCGACGCCGTCGCGCTGGGACAGGTGCGGCAGCAGCATCGACGTGGCGTAGTTGCCCGCGCCGACGAACGCGAGGCGCACCGGCGACTTCACGGCCCGGGCCGCAGCGGGCACTTGGGTGCCGGTCCGCTTCACCACGGGCACGGTCACCTCGGGGGCCGGCGCCTCGGCCGTGTGCTCGGGGTAGCGGAACAGCACGGCCACGGCCTTCAGTTCGCCGTCCTTCAGGCTCCGGTACGTCTCGACCGCGTCGTCGAAGTCGGCGACGTGGGAGACCAGCGGCTCCACGTCGACGCGGCCGCGGGCGACGAGGTCGAGGAAGCACGCCAGATTGCGGCGCTCGGTCCAGCGCACATAGCCGATCGGATAGTCCCGCCCCTCCAGCTCGTACGCCGGGTCGTAGCGCCCGGGGCCGTAGCTGCGGGAGAACCGGACGTCGAGCTCCTTCTCGTAGTACGCGTTCCACGGCAGGTCGAGGCGGCACTTGCCGATGTCGACCACCCGGCCGCGGTCCCGGCTCAGCCGCGCGGCCAGCTCCACGGGCTGGTTGCTGGCGCCGCCCGCGGCCAGATACACCTGGTCCACGCCGTGACCGTCGGTCAGTTCGGCGACGGCCGCCTCGACGGCCGCGGAGGCGGGGTCGCCGCAGGCCGCCGCGCCAAGACGCTCGGCGAGCTCGCAGCGCGCCGGGTCGGGGTCGACGCCGACGACGCGGACTCCCGAGGCGGTCAGCAGCTGCACCACCAGCTGCCCGATCAGCCCGAGGCCGATGACCAGCGCCACCTCGCCCAGCCGCGACTCGCCCTGGCGCACACCCTGCAACGCGATCGAACCGACCGTGCCGAAGGCCGCGTGCCGGGGCGCGAGGCCGTCCGGCACCGGGGCGTAGAGGTTCTTCGGCACCCAGTTCAGCTCGGCGTGCAGCGCGTGCTCGTTGCCCGCGCAGGCCACCAGGTCGCCGACCTTCACGTCGTCGATCCCGGCGCCGACCTGCTCGACCACCCCGCACAGCGAGTAGCCCAGCGGCGTGTAGGAGTCCAGCTTGCCCATCACCTTGCGGTACGTGGCGGGCACCCCGTTGGTGGCCACGCTCTGCACGACCTTGGCCACCTGGTCCGGCCGGGAGCGGGCCTTGCCCAGCATCGACATCCCGGCCTCGGACACCTTCATGAGCTCGGTGCCGGTGGAGATCAGCGAGAAGGCGGTCCGCACCAGCACCCCGTCGGGCTTGCACCCGGGGACCGGCACGTCGAGCAGTGCGAGCTCACCGCTCTTGTAGTTCTGTACGACCTGTTTCACCGAAGTCCTCTTGTCTCTACTGTCTCTACGCCGTCACGGGGGAGTCCTGGCCGGCCTTGGAGGTCGCGCCGCGATACCAGTACTCGAGGGTCAGCACATGCCACAGATGCTTGGAGAAGTCCCGCTGCCCGGAGGCGTCCTCGGCGACCATGCGCGCCAGCGCGTCGCGGCGCAGCAGCCCGGAGCGGACGAGCTCGCCGTCGTTGACCACCTCGCGCACCAGCGGGGCCAGATCCCGGCTCATCCAGGCCCGCAGCGGGGCGCTGAACAGGCCCTTGGGCCGGTACACGATCTCCCGGGGCAGGACCGAGGTGGCCGCCTCCTTGAGTACGGCCTTGCCCTGCCGTTTGACGATCTTGCGGTCACCGGGCACCGCGAACGCCGCCCTGACCACCTCGACATCCACGTACGGCACGCGCACCTCGGTCGACGCGGCCATGCTCGACCGGTCCGTGTAGGTGAGGTTCAGGCCCGGCAGGAACATCCGGGCATCGCCCAGGCACATGCGGTTGACGAAGTCGTCGAGGTCGTTGTCCTCGTAGACGTCCGCGTGCTCGGTGAGCACGTCCTCGACGGTCCCGGCCAGGTCCGGATCGATCAGGGCGAGCAGCTCGTCCCGGTCGTACATGGTGTAGCTGCGCCGGAACGCGGTCTCCTCCGGCAGGTCGGCGAAGGACAGGAACCGCTTCGCGAAGCGCACCGACCGATACCCGCGGCGGGCCGAGGCGACCGGCAGCCGGTCCACGGCCGCGGACAGACCCTGCCGCAGCGGCCGCGGGACGCGCTGGTAGCGCAGCGCGATCACGTTGGCCAGATGCTTGCGGTAGCCGGCGAACAGCTCGTCGGCACCCATCCCCGACAGCAGCACCTTGACCCCGGCCTCCCGGGCGGCCGAGCAGATCAGGAACGTGTTGATCGCGGCGGGATCGCCGATCGGCTCGTCCAGGTGGTGTGTCATCCGCGGCAGCAGGTCGAGCACGTCCGGCGCGATCTCGATCTCGTGCAGGTCGACGCCGAACCGCTCGGCCACCTGCCGGGCGTAGCGCAGGTCGTCCGGCATCGCCTCGAACCGGGCGTCCTCGGCGCGGAACCCGATCGTGTAGGCGGAGATCCCGGGCCGGTCGCGGGCCGCCAGCGCGGTCAGATAGCTGGAGTCGAGACCACCGGAGAGGAAGGTCGCCACGGGTACGTCGGAGAGCAGATGACGCCGGGTCGACTCCTCCACGACGGCGGCTATGTCCGGCAGTTCACCGCTGCGGGCCCGCTCCCGGCCCTCGGCGGCGACCTCCCGCAGGTTCCAGTACCGGCCGCGCTCCACCCGGCCGTCGGGCCGGAACCGCATCCAGGTCCCCGGCGGCAGCTTCTCCGCCTCGCGGAACGCGCACCGTGAGTCCGGCACCCAGTAGTACAGCAGCGACGCCACCAGCGCGGCGTGGTCCACCTCCAGCGTGCCGCCGGTCACGGCGGCCAGCGCCTTGAGCTCGGAGGCGAACACCAGGCCCTGGCCGCGCCGCAGCAGGAACAGCGGCTTGATGCCCAACTGGTCACGGGCCAGCACCAGTTCACCGGTGCGCTCGTCGAAGATCCCGAACGCGAACATGCCGCGCAGCCGGGGCAGACAGTCCGTGCCCCAGCGCCGCCAGGCCTCCAGCAGCACCTCGGTGTCGGAGGTGCCGCGGAAGCGCACCCCGGCGGACTCCAACTCGGCACGCAAATCAGGCGCGTTGTACAGCTCGCCGTTGTACGTCAGGACGAGGCCGCCCGAACTCATCGGCTGGGCGCCGGTCTCGGACAGGTCGATGATGGCCAGCCGGCGATGCCCGAGGTGCACCTCGCCGTCACCGGCGGGATGGCTGTAACGGCCCGCCCCGTCCGGACCGCGGTGGGCGAGGGTCTCGGTGAGCCGGTCGGCCACCGCCTTCCCGTCCGGCCATCGATAGGTGCCTGCGATGCCACACATGTACTACCGAGCCTCCTGGTCGCTGTCCGGGAACCGTGTCGCCCGCATCGGCAGTTGCTCGGCCCGCCGCCTGTCCTCTCCCACTGCCTGAACGGCGTGGGAGGTACCCCCGCCGTTCTGCCGGGCCGACCGCTCGCTCTGGGCGCGCACCGCGGTGTGCGGCCCGTCCCACAGCGTGCCGTCGGTCCGGTCGCGCGGATCGGGGTCGAGCAGCACCACACCGATCACCGCGATGCGCTGGTCCGCGAGCTGCCTGGCCACGGTGTGCAGCCATGCGGTGCTGCCGTGCCCGGCCCGTACGACGAGCACGGTCCGGGTGCCGAGGTACCGCAGGTCGGTCCACGCCGTACCGGGCGCCACCGAGCCGACGCCGATCCTGCGGTCCTGGTGCGGCACGGCCGCGGCACTCTCGCCGCCGACCACCGCCACGTCGGCCGGCTTGCGGCGGCGCTTGACCGGCTGCGCGCCGGGCAGCCCGTCGACGACCACCACCGGCCCGTCCGCCGTCAGCACCCCGGCGAGGTCCAGGGCGAGCCCGCTCGTGCTGCGCGCACAGCCCAGTTCGAGCAGCGACACCGGCTCCGCGGAGCCGCGCGCGGTACGCGCCAGTGACGTGATGAGCCGTTCGCGGGCCACCCGGATTCGTCGGCGCCGCCACGGCCGGACCGACCGGCGGGGCAGCTCCGCGATGACGGAGGCGCCGAGGTTCGCGGCGATGTCCCGGCGCAGCACGGGGCGGTCCGCCACCACCGAGCCGACCGCGGACAGCGCGAGCCCGAGGACCAGCCCGAGGACCAGCCCGATCCCGGAGTCGGTGGCAGCGGTCCTGGGCAGGGAGTGCGCCAGGACACGCGGGTCGTCCACGATCTGCGTACCGGCGACGAGCTGGGGCGTGCCGATGCGCGCCTCCGAGGCACGCTGGGTGAAGTCGCTGATGCTCGAGGTGAGTTCGGCCCGGCGGGCGAACAGGGACTCCAGGTCCGACGCCGCCGTCGGCCCACTCCCCGGCGATCCGTCCCCGATCGCCTTGTTGACCTGCGCGAGTTCGTCCTGGAGTCGGTCGCGCTGGTCGAGCAGGGCCTTGGACTCGGCGGTCGCGGTTTCCTGTATCCGCCGCACATGGTCCGCGACGAACGCGTCGGCCAGCGCCTTGGCCCGGGCCACCGCCTCCGCGTCGGTGTCACCGGTCACGGTGATCTGAAGCAGGTTGTTGGTCAGGCCGAGACCGACGTACTCCTGCATGAAGTCCTCTGGTTTTTCGGAGGACTTGAGGGTCCGCAGGGCCTGGTCGGCGATCCGCGTGGTCTGGAGCAGCGCGACATCGGTGCGGATCAGCGTCCCGGGGTCGTTCGGCTGGTCCTCCTGATGCGCGACCAGCACCTTGGTCACCGCGGTCGGCGGCGGCGGCTTCAGCACCGCCACCGACCCGCCCGCGAGCAGCCCCACCAGCCCCACGGAGCACCAGAAGCGGCGCCGCCTGCGCACCGCCACCACCAGCGCCTGCACATCCAGCAGCGGAGCGGCCGGCGACGACTCCGAACTCGTACTCGTCGTCACGCTGAACTTCCCTTCCCGTCGTGACCAACCGCGAGCACCGGCGTGGCGGTGTGCCGAGGACGGTCGGCGGACCGCGTCGCAAGAGCCCGGACCGGGCCGGCGAGGACGATGCCGACGACCTCGTGCCCGGCGTCCATGCACGCCTCGGCGAGGCCGGCGAGCTCCGCCGCCGTCCAGCTGCCCGCGCTGAGCACGACCAGGGCACCGGACTCGTCGCCACGGTCCGGCACCATCGGGTGGGACATCGGGACCTCCACCGGCCGAAGGAGCGGATCGCTCCCGGACTCGGCGGCGAGCTGCCCGGCGGCCCGCAGAGCGATCTCGTCACCGCCGGGGACGACCACCAGCAGCTGCCGGGCGCCCGGCAGCCGATCCCGCAGCCGGGCACACACCCGCCGGTAGCGGACCTGTCTGCTGGCCTCGTCGCCGGACGTCTGCGGGGCCGGGACGTCCCAGCGGACGTCGACGCCCAGCAGCCGGCGGATCCACCGCGGGCCACGGCCCCGCGGCCGGTGTACGGGCCGTCCGCCCGGTACGTCGACGGTACCCAGCAGCGCCGAGCCCAGCGCCGCGGCGATCTCCGGCTGGGTGCGCAGCCGGCGGCTCATCCGGGCCGCGGTGAGATGACCGATGACTCCGAGCAGGAAGAACAGCAGGGCTCCGGCGGCGACGAGCTGGATCCTGGTCGGCGGTGCCTCTCCGGTCGGCCGGGCCGCCGGTCCCATGACGACCATGTGGGCCTTGTTGCCGGCCGGGTCGGTCTGGTCCAGCTTGGTCATGGCCGCCTGAAGCGTGGTGCGCAGCTTCTCGAGCTCCGTGCGGGCCTGCACGCTCTCGACGGTCCGCCCCGGATCGGCCGAGTCGGCCAGCTGGGTGATGCGGCGGCTGGTCTGCGTCACCGTCTGCTGGAGCGCCTCGCGCTGCGCGGCCGCCTCGGGGTCGGTGTTGTCGTCCACCACGCGCGCGGCGAACGTCACGAACTGCTGTGCCACCTGATCGGAGAGCTGTTGCGCGCGCTCCGGGGTGTCGGCCGTGCCCGAGATCTTGATGATGTTCCCGTCGGCGGTCTTGGCGCTCACCTGATCCCGCAGCTCGCTGTTGCTGACCCCGCGCCAGTGGAGCGTGGCGGCCGCCTGGTCGACCACGGTCGAACTGGTCGCGATCTGCTCCTGGGTGAGCAGCTCGCGCTCCTCCCAGGCCCCCGGCAGCAGTACCGACGCCGAGGTCGTGTAGCGCGGCGGGAAGAGCAAGGAGGTGCCGTACCCGGCGAGCGCGCCCACCACCGCGAGGATGGTGAGCAGCCGCCAGCGCCGACGGATGATCCGCCCGATCGTCACCAGGCGTATCGTGTCATCGTTCAACGGTGCGGCCTCCGCCCTGTACCCGGCCCGGGTCGCCCGCCGGTGCCGATGTGTCGTCACCGCAGGCGGCGGCGTAGGCGGCGAGCAGCGACGCCTGCGAGTTGCGCCAGGACAGCGGTCCGCTGATCCGCTCCTGGCCGATCTTGCCCATCAGGGCGCGCTTCTCCGGATCGTCCAGCAGCAGCCCGACGAGCCGCGCGAACTCGGCCTCGTCGTTGGCGGGGGCGTAGACGGCGGCGTCACCGGCGGACACGCGCGCTTCCCGGAGGTCGAAGGAGACGAGCGGCCGGCCCATCACCATGTACTCCAGGACCTTGTTCATGGTCGACACGTCGTTGAGCGGATTGTGCGGGTCGGGAGAGAGACACACGTCCGCGGTGGACAGGTAGCGCACCAGATCGGCGTCCGGGATGCGCCCGGTGAACTGCACCTGCTCCGAGAGCCCGAGCTGCCGGGACAGCTCCACCATCGCCTCGAAGGTGTCACCGCCGCCGACGAACACCGCGTGCCAGTCGCTGCGCCCGACCTCGTCGCGCAGCTTCGCCAGCGCCCGCAGGGCGTAGTCGACACCGTCCTGCGGGCCCATCACACCGAGGTAGCACAGCAGATGGGGCTTGCCGCGCTTGAGTTCCGGCTCCGGCGGTACGGGGTGGAAGCGGTCGATGTCGGGCGCGCTGCGCACCACGAAGACGTCCTCCGGCCGCCGCCCGCCACGGCTGACCGCGACGTCCTTGTAGCTCTCGTTCGTGGCGAGCACGACGTCCGCGGCCCGGTACGTCATCCGCTCCAGCGCGCACACCCCGCGGTAGAGCAGGTCCTTGCCGCGGCCGAACCGGGACAGGTACAGCTCCGGCACCAGGTCGTGCTGGTCGAAGACGAATCGCGCGCCGCGCCGCTTCAGCCACCGCGCGGGCAGGAACAGCAGGTCGGGCGGGTTGCAGGCATGGACCACGTCGACCGGACCGATCCTCCGGGCCAGCCGCAGCGTGTGCCACAGCGCCGATCCGTACTCCCGCAGATAGCCGGCCGGTCCGCCGGTGGCCGCGCGCAACGGGTAGCGGTGGATCCGCACCCCGTCGATCACGGCCTCCGGCTCCGTGTCCCGCTTGCTGCCCTGCGGACAGATGACGTGCACCGTCCAGCCCGCGTCGCGCAGCGTCGTGCACTCCTGCCACACCCGCCGGTCGAACGGCACCGACAGGTTCTCCACCAGGATCAGCGCGCGACGGTCTTGCCGGTCGCCGCCGGTCGTTCTACCAAGCAAGGCCCACGTATCCCGGTTCGGCCCGGCGCGCCTCGGCGTCGGGAAGGCGGATGAGGTCGACTATCAGCGGGCCGTCGCCCCCGCGGGGGAGTGCCGACAGCACGGCCGGGTCCTTCGTCCCGACCAGGCACACCTCGGCGTGGTCGAGGACCTCCTCGGCGGAGTCCGCGAGCAGTTGCGCGAGGTGCGGCAGCCGGTTCTCGATGTACTCGCGGTTGGCGCCCAGCAGCCGCGACAGGCTCACGTTGGCGTCGTGGATCCGCAGGTCGTAGCCCTTGCCGAAGAGCCGCTCCGCCAGCTCGACGAGCGGGCTCTCGCGCAGGTCGTCGGTGCCGGGCTTGAAGGACAGCCCGAACAGGCCCACCTTGCGCTTGCCGGTGCGCTCGACCAGCTCCACCGCGCGCTGGAGATGGTCGGCGTTGGAGGGCAGCACATGCGACAGGATCGGCACCGAGATGTCCGCCCGCTGCGCCGCGTGGACCAGGCTGCGCAGGTCCTTGGGCAGGCAGGAGCCGCCGAAGGCGAAGCCGGGCCGCAGATAGGCGGGGCTGATGTTCAGCTTGCGGTCGGCCAGGAACACGTCCATCACCTGGTGCGAGTCCACCCCGAGCGCCTGGCAGACCGCGCCCAGCTCGTTCGCGAAGCCGATCTTGAGGCCGTGGAACGCGTTGTCCGCGTACTTGATCGCCTCGGCCGTCGGGATCGGCACCCGGAACACCTCGCCGGGCAGGCCCTCGTACAGCGCCGCCACCACATCGCCGCTCGCCCTGTCGAGCTCGCCGATGACGGTCTTGGGCGGGTCGAAGAAGTCCCGCACGCTGGTGCCCTCGCGCAGGAACTCGGGGTTGACCGCGACCCCGACGTCCACCCCGGCCGTGCCGCCGACGGACTTCTCCAGGATCGGCACCAGCAGGTTCAGACAGGTGCCCGGGAGCATGGTGCTGCGGAACACGACCGTGTGCCGCCCGCCCCGCTCGGCCAGCGCGCCACCGATCTGCTCGGTGACCCGCTCCAAGTACGTCGTGCACAGGCTGCCGTTGGGCTCCGAGGGCGTGCCCACGCAGATCAGCGACACCTCGCTGCCCGCGATCGCCTCGCGCACGTCGGTGGTCGCGCGTAAGGCCCCACTGCGTACGACGTCGGCGACGAGTTCGCCGATCCCCTCCTCGACCACCGGGGCCTTGCCGTCGTTGACCAGGTCGACCTTCACCTGGTTGACGTCCACCCCGATGACCTCGTGGCCCTGGCCGGCCAGGCACGCGGCCGACACACAGCCCACGTAGCCGAGCCCGAAAACGCTGATCCTCATGACCCGTTCCTCCCCCAGGGCAGGCCGCTCCGGCCTGCCGTCCGCGCCCCTGCCCGACGACGCTCCGCGCACATCAGTAGGCCCCCTGCCCGTACAGCACCGCACGCAGCGTCTTCCACAAGATCACCGTGTCCAGGGCGAGCGACCAGTCCTCCACGTACCGCAGGTCCAGCCGGACCGCCTCCTCCCACGAGAGGTCACTGCGTCCGCTGATCTGCCACAGGCCGGTGAGTCCGGGCTTGACCAGCAACCGCCGCCGGATGTCCGGGCCGTAGGCGGCGGACTCCTCCGGCAGCGGCGGCCGCGGACCGACGAGCGACATCGATCCGGCGAGCACGTTGAACAGCTGAGGGAGTTCGTCGATCGAGTACCGGCGCAGCACCGCCCCCACCCGGGTCACCCGGGGATCGCGGCGGAGCTTGAACAGCAGGCCCGCGCCCTCGTTGCGGTCGGCCAGCGCGGCACGTGCCGCGTCGGCCCCGACTACCATGGTGCGGAACTTGAGGATGGTGAACTCGCGGCCGTTCTTGCCGACCCGGCGCTGGCGGTAGAACGCCCCGCCCCGGCTGTCCGCCAGCACGAGCAGGCCGACGAACAGCATCAGCGGCGCGAACAGCAGGATCAGGATCGCCGCGCCCAGCCGGTCGACGATCATCTTGACCGTACGGCGGCCCCCCGTGAAGGTCGGCATGCTCACCCGCAGCAGCGGGATCCCGAGCACCGCGTCGACGTGCAGCCGCGGGCCGGCCACCTCCATCAGCACGGGGGCCACGACCATCTCGGCGTCGCTGCCCTCGAGGTTCCAGGCCAGCCGCTGCAACTTGTCCGGCGACCAGTGCGGGTCAGGGGTGACGGCGACGACACGGTAGCCGTCGCGGTGGACGTGGTTCGCGACGTCCGTCAGCCGGCCGACGACCGGTACCCCGTCCACCTGGTCACCGTCGGGTCCGAGACCGTCCGTCGTACACACCGCTTCCACCCGCCAGCCGATGTGCGGGAACTTGCGGGTCCGGTTGATCAGGTCGCGCACGGTGGCCAGGCTTCCGGCGGCGAGCACCGGTCTCAGGCATCTGCCTTCCTTGCGCTGCCTGTGCAGCCAGATACGCAGCAGATACCGCGTGATCATGGTGACGAACGCGATCGCGGGGATCGCGACGAAGATCCAGAGTTTGATGTTGCGCGAGGTCAGGGCGATCCCGCCCAGCGCCAGTACGACGGTCGCCGCGAACAGCGAGCGTCCGAGCCTGCGGAACTCCTCGGCACCCTGCCCGAGCACGGCCGGAGCCCACGACCGGCTCACCGTGAGCGTGGCCAGCACCAGTAACTCGGTGCCGAACGCGAGAATCCCCCACTTCTCATGCCAGTTGGCCGCGTCCCGGGCCCCGAAGAAGTTTCCTATGGCCGCCACCACGAAGGCGGTGGCCACCATGTCACTGGTGATCACGGTACGGCGGTACCGCTGCTCCCAGTCCGTTGCCGGTTGATCGATCGCCCCGGTCGTCAGACGCCCGTGTTCAGACGGAAACGGGCGTACCAGTCCCCCTTGCCGCACAGAACCCCCCAGGTTCCAGTGGGTCGACGTGTTCGCCTAGCACTGACCTTCTCTGTGGGAGGCCCCCGCCTCCCGTGCCGCGCTGTTCCTCCTCGCGGAAGATCCCGCCCCCCGCGCATGACATTTCGGCTATTGCAGAGCTATGTGAACAACCCACCCCGGCGACAGCGCACTTGCGTGTTCCGCCAGGCATTCGAGGCACATGGAAGTCCGTCGAAGACCTTGGTGCTCCCCACGGCCAAGGCTCCCCCCTCGGACCCCAAGAACCGATCACCCCCACGTCTGGCGCCGGAGACGAAAACGCTCTCTACCCCGTAACGCCGGACCTATGGACCATTGTTGGTCGCCTCGCCTTCGAACAGGTGAAGCACGGTCAATCTAGACCATCGGGGCCAGTCTGAAGAGAGGGATGTGTGGAATTTGTGCCCAAGACTTGGTGTCGGATCGTCGATCGATGACCGCATACAGGTGCTTTGCGCCAACGCCCGCTCCGCCGGCCCGCCCGGCGTCCGGGCGGGGTGTCGATTGCGGCAGCGGTCGATGAGCCGCGGCGGGGCTCGTGCGGCGTATGGGGCGACAGGCCCTGCCGGCCCCCGGCCCCCGGGACGAAGGCCGGGGCGCGGCACCGACGGTGCCACGCCCCGCGATC
>NZ_JBEOWS010000131.1:0-23350 GCF_040296125.1 Streptomyces sp. NPDC002265
CCGTCACGAAGGTGACCGGACGGGTGATCCTGCGCTGGTAGCCGCGGCCCGGCCGCCCCGGACGGGTGCGTGGGCCCGGTCCGACCGGGCCCACGCACCCGTCAGGGCTTCACGCCCTCGGGGCAGGCGGCCGTGATGGCGTCGAGGACCGTGTCGATCCCGGCGTCCTTGTGCAGGACCGTGGCGGCCCCGGCGTCGAGGGCCGCCCGTTCCAGCCGGCCGCCGACCGCGGAGGTCAGCACCACGACCCGGGTCCCCGGACGGAGTGTCAGCAGCCGTCCGGTCGCCTCGGCGCCGTTCAGCACGGGCATGACCAGATCCATGAGGACCACGTCCGGCAGCAGCCGCAGCGCCGCTTCGACGGCCTCCGCGCCGTCGCACGCCACTCCCACCACGTCCACGAGCGCGCTGCGGTCGAGCGCGGCGGACAGGGTGTCCCGCACGAGCGGGTGGTCGTCGACGACGAGCAGGCGAATCGGCATGGTCCAACGGTGCCCGTTTCCACGCGTATCAGCCATCCCCAAACCAGAGGGGTCGACCGCGCATGCGGGCACATTTCCTTCACAACCAGCACTTTCCCTCGATCGTGCCCTGACTGTATGACAGATGCTTTTCGGCCATGGCGACTCGCGAAGGCGGAGAGAACGCTCCGAAGCGGGAGGTTTCGGCGACGGCGCGGGCACTGATCAAGGACACAATTCCTTCACAAGCAGTGGTTTCCCCCGGCCGTGCCGTGGTTCCATGGCGTATGCGATCCGGCCACAGTGGCGGATCGCCGAGGTAGGGGGAACATGCCGGAACAAGAAGGTTCGCCGACGACCCGGGTACTGATCGTCGACGACCATCGGACCTTCGCGGAACTGCTGGCGTTCGCGCTGGGATCCCAGCCGGACTTCGACTGCGCCGGTTGGGCGGGCACCGGCGCGACGGCCGTCGAACTGGCCGCCAGGGAGCGGCCGGACATGGTCGTGATGGACATCTCGCTCGGCGCGGAGAGCGGACTCGAGGTCACCCGGCGGATCCGGGAGGCGACGCCGGACGCGACCGTCGTGGTCGTCTCCGCGCACCGCGATCCCGACTGGGTGGTACGCGCCGCGCAGGCGGGCGCGAGCGCGTTCGTGCCGAAGACCGGTTCGCTGGAGGAGATGCTGAGCGTCCTGCGCTCCGTGCGGCAGGGATCGATGCTGGTGTCGGCGTCCATGTTCGGTGAACCGCCGCCCCGGCCGCGGGTCACGGACGACCCCGCGCCGGTCGACCTGACCGCCCGTGAGTCCGAGGTGCTCACGCTGATGGGCAAGGGGCTGGCCCCGGCGGAGATCGCCAGACTGCTGGGCATCAGCATCAACACCTGCCGCGGCTATGTGAAGTCGATCCACCTCAAGCTCGGGGTGCGCTCACAGCTGCAGGCCGTGGTGAAGGCACAACAGCTCGGTCTCGTCGAGGCGCACAGCGATGGCTGACCGCGAGGGCACGGTCCCGGCGCCGGAACAGGGCGGCAGCAGAACGGTCCGGCACGCGGTGATCGCGATGATCGTGATCGGGCTGGGCGCCTTCACGGTCGTCGGCGCCGGCACCGTGCTCGCCGCCGAGTCGATCGCCAAACGGACCGCACTCGCGGAGGCCGCGCGGTCCGCGCAGCTGATGGGCAACGTGATCTTCAAGCCGGCCATGCCCGGGGTGATGCGCGGGGACATCGTCGCACAGGCGCGGCTGGACGAGGCGGTCCGGGCCCGGGAGGGCGAGGGCGGCGTGGTGCGCGTGAAGGTGTGGAACCGGCAGGGCGAGGTGCTCTACAGCAACGAGCACCGGGCCATCGGGATGTCCTTCCCCCTCAACGACGACGTGCGCAAGACCATCGACCAGCAGGCCAGCTGGGCGGACCTCTCCGACCTGTCCGACGAGGAGAACATCACCGAACCCCACGGCGACAGCCGACTGGTGGAGGTCTACGTCCCCCTGGACCTGGCGTCCGGCGAACGGCTGGCCCTGGAGGTGTACTCCACCGACGACAGGGTGGCCACCGCGCGCAGCGAGCTGATGCGGACCCTCGTACCGTTCTCGGTGCTGGCCCTGCTGCTTCTGCTGGTCACCCAGCTCCCGGTCTCGGTGCAACTCCTGCGCCGGGTCAGCCAGGCCGACGCGGAGCGCAGCCGGCTGCTGCGCAACGCCCTCACCGCGTCCGAGCGCGAACGGCGCGCGATCGCCCGCGACCTGCACGACGGTGTCGTCCAGGACCTCGCCGGTGCCGGGTACGCGCTGGCGGCCGTCCGGGCCGACCTGCCGCCCGGCACCCCGGAACCGGCCGGCGGCATGCTCGACCGGGTCTCCGAGGTGCTGCGCGGAGCCGTCGGCTCGCTGCGCACGCTGATGGTGGACATCTACCCGCCGGACCTGACCGAGGACGGTCTGCCGCAGGCGGTCGAACTGCTCGCCGAGCGCCTGCGCCGGGAGGGCCTCGCCGTCACCACGAGCGTCGACGTGCGGGCCGCGCTGGGGCCGGACCTGACGGCCGCCGCCTACCGCTGCACACGGGAGTGCGTGACGAACATCGTCAAGCACGCCGAGGCGGAGCACGCGTGGATCGACGTCACCGGAGGCCCGGACCGGCTGCTGGTCGTGGTGGCGGACGACGGCAGGGGACCGGGCACCGCCCTCGGCACGACCGGGCATCTCGGGCTCCAGCTCATCCGGGACACGGCGAGCGAACTGGGCGGCGAGGTCACCGTCGCCGAGCGCGCCGGCGGCGGCACCGAGGTGCGTGCCGTGCTGCCGGTACGGCCCTGACCCCCTCGTTTTGAGGGGTTCCCACCCCCCAAGGGCGAGGCTGCCGGTGGCCGCGGCGCGGCGCCACCCTGGAGACACCGTCCGACCAGTGCACCCGGGGGAAACAGCGGATGCGCCGCATCGTCACCATGCTCTGCCTCGTACTCTGCGCCCTGTGCCTGCAGACCGTGTCCGCGGGCCCCGCCGCCGCGCACACCGGCCTGTTGTCGAGCGAGCCCGCGGCCGGACAGGTCCTGCCGCACCTGCCCGCCCAGGTCGCGCTGACGTTCCGCCAGCCGGTGACCGCGGGCGTCGACGCGGTGCGCGTGTTCGACGACCACATGCGCCGGATGGACCTCGGCGGCCACCCCGACGACCGGCGGCACCGGACCCTGCGCACGGCCCTGCCCGGCAGTCTGCGCGCGGGCACCTACACCGTGGCCTGGCAGGTGACGTCGGCCGACGGACACCCCGTGGCGGGCACCTACCAATTCTCCATCGGTACGACCACACACGTCGTGGGCGTGGTGCCCCCGCTGGCCGGTGCGAACGCCGCCTGGGCCGGACGGCTCCTCGGGGCGGCCCGGGGCATCGGCTACGCCGGACTCGCCCTGGGCCCCGGCGTGCTGCTGGTCGCGCTGTGGCTGTGGCCCGCCGGGCTGCGACGGCGCAGGACCCGCGCCCTGGTGTGGGGCGGACTCGGCCTGCTGGCGGCCGGCACGCTGGCGGTCCTGACCGTGCACACCGTCTGGGCCGACGGCCGTCCGCTGGCCGAGGCCTGGTCCGGTGCGCACGCCCACCAGCACGCGGCGACGGCCGACCTGGCCTACGCGGTGCGCTTCTACGCCCTGCTGGCGCTGGGCGCCGCGATCGCGGTGGTCACCGCGTCGGCCGGGCGCGACAGGCCTGCGAGGCCGCTGGTCCTGGCGACGACGGCCGTGGTCGTCGCGCTCTGGGCCACCTGGCCGCTGACCGGGCACGCCGTCGACGGCCGCTACGCACCGCTCGCGATGGCCGCCGATCTCGTCCACCTGGCCGCCATGACGCTCTGGCTGGGCGGACTCGCACTGGTCGCGGCCGTCCTGGCGCGCCCCGCCCACCTCGGCGACCTGGCCGCCGTACTGCCCCGGTTCTCGCGGCTGGCGTTCACGGCGGTCGTCGCCCTCGTCGTCACCGGGACGTGCCAGGCCTGGCGGGAGGTGGGATCCGCCGGGCATCTCCTCGACACCGGGTACGGCCGGCTGCTCCTTGTGAAGTCGGCCGGGGTCGCGGCGCTCGTCGTGCTCGGCGGCGTGGCCCGCCGCTGGGTCCACCGCCACACCGGCCACCCGGCGCCCCTTCCGGCGCCGACGGCCCAGGCGGCGGGCACCACGCTCACCCTCACCGCACCGGCCCCGCCCGCGCCGCCGGACGCCGCCGTCGTACGCGCCCTCAGGCGCGGTCTGCTGGCCGAACTGCTCGTCGCGGCCGCCGTGCTGGGCGTCACCGCCGCGCTGGTCACGGCCGCCCCGCCCGTGTGACCCCGCCCCGCCACCCGCCCGCACCCGTCCCCGCGGCCCCGAAGCCGAACCTCCGCGACCACGCCCGTCCCCGCGGCCCCGAAGCCGTTCCGGCTCGCCCCACGCCCGTCCCGTACCCACTCCGGCCGGGACCCCCGAGAGGAAACGACCCATGAAGCTGCTTCGCCCGGCCCGCACCGCCGCGGCCCTGCTCGCCACGGGACTGCTGCTGGCGACGGCGACCCCCGCCTGGGCCCATGTGCACGTGCACGCCGACCAGGCGGTGGCCCCGGGCGCGACCGACGTGCGCATGACGTTCCACGTGCCCAACGAGAAGGCGTCCGCGCGGACCGTCGGCGTACGGATCGAGGCGCCGAAGGGGGTGCGCGGGGTGCGCGCGGAGCAGGTGACGGGCTGGACCGCCGAGCCGGCCGCCGCCGGCGACGCGGGCCGGACCGTCGGCTGGTCCGGCGGGGCGATCAGCGGCGAGGACGGAGTCGACTTCGTCGTCCACGTCGACCGCGTACCCACCGGGGTGTCGGAACTGACGTTCGTGGCGCGGCAGCAGTACGACGACGGCGAGGTCGTCACCTGGGACCAGAGGACGGTGGCGGGACAGCCCGAACCGGAACACCCCGCGCCGGTGCTGAGCCTTGCGGGGGCTCCTGCCGCCGACGCCGCGGCCGACTCCGCGACCAGCCCGGACACCGCGTGGACGGCTGCCGTCGACTGCGGCGTACTGCTGCTCCTGGCGGCCGTGGGGCTTCCGGTGGCGCGGTCCGCGGCACGGCGCCGCGGCGCCACGACAGGCTGAACCGCCCGCCGGTGCGTCGGCTTGGGGCCGTCACCGGGCGGGGCGGTCGCCGCCGTCCGGGAGGTCCAGCTGGGAGGCGAGGACCGCGGCCTGCACCCGGCGCTGGACACCGAGCTTGGCCAGCAGCCTGGAGATGTGGTTCTTGACCGTCTTCTCCGACAGATAGAGCCGCGTGCCGATCTCGCGGTTGGTCAGACCGTCCCCTATCAGGGCCAGGATGTCCCGCTCGCGGGGGGACAGACCGGCCAGTTCGGGGGCTACGGAGGGGGTCTCGGCGGGGTCGGCGCGCAGGGAGCGCATCAGGCGGGCCGTGGTCGCCGGGTCCAGCATCGACTGGCCGGAGGCGACCGTGCGGACGGCGGAGACCAGGTCGGAGCCCCTGATCTGCTTCAGGACGTAACCCGAGGCCCCGGCCATGATGGCGTCGAGCAGCGCGTCCTCGTCGTCGAACGACGTCAGCATCAGACAGGCCAGCTCCGGCATCCGGCTGCGCAGCTCCCGGCAGACCGTGATGCCGTCGCCGTCAGGCAGACGTATGTCGAGCACGGCGACGTGCGGGCGCACTGCCGGGCCGCGGACCAGTGCCTGTTCGACGGTGTCCGCGTCACCGACCACCGAGATGTCCGGTTCGGCGCCGAGGAGGTCGCTGATGCCACGCCGGACGACCTCGTGGTCGTCGAGCAGGAAGACGCGGATCGGATCCTGCTCCGTGAAGGTGCGTGTCTCGGTCATGGCGACCCCCTCTTCCCTGTTTCCGGCTGCGGACGGACCACCGGATGCCCATGACGCCGATCATCCCCCGGCGGCTCCGGGTGCACCAGGGCCGACCGGCCCCACTCGGCCACGGGACGTTACCCCATCGGCCCCAGGTCACGGCCTCGGGACCCGTCCCGCCGGCTGATCCGCACGGCCGGACGGGGGCCGGCGCACGGCGGTCAGTCGTCGCTGCCCGCGCCGGAGGGGGCGTACAGGTCGAGCAGGCAGGCCCGGGCCGAGCGCAGTCGGTGGGCGAGCACGTCCCCGACCCAGGGCGTGACGGTGTTGCCCAGGGTCGGATCGTCCTGACACATCAGACGTACGGCCGTGGCGTCGAACTCGTACGCCCGGACCGGAGTCGTCGCCACGGCGCCCAGATGCCAGACATGCGGGCCGAACAGCCAGGACCAGCCGACGAGTTCGTTGTGCCGAAGGGTCTCGACGACGGCCGCGCGACGGCCGGGCACCCGCATGTCGAGCTCGACCGCGCCGCTGCGGACGATCCAGAACCGGTCGGCCCGGCCGCCCTCCTCGAACAGCCGCGCCCCCTGCGGGAACGACACCTCGCGGGCGACCCGCATGAGCCGCTGCCGGTGCTCGGCCGGCAGGGCGCGCAGCATGGTGGGCGCAGGGACGGTGATCACGGCGTGCCTCCCCGGTGGGTGGTGGGATCTGCCACGGCCAGTGTCGGTCCGGTGCTCCCGGGCGGGCCATGGGCCGATCGGCCCGTCGGCCGGGCCACCCGGCTCAGCGCGGACACCCGGCCGGGGCCATGCCGGGCAGCAGGGCGCCGGCGGCCGGGCATGCACCCCAACGGCCCTTGGAAACAGGGCCGTTCAGCCCCATCCTGACGGACCTTCGGCATCCGGCGGTCACCGCTCCGTGAGCCGAGAGTGGGGGTGTCAGACAGCGAAAGGACCCCGCCGCCCCTCCCCGAAGGGACCACCACCATGGCCGTGCACGAGCACCCTCAGCGGAGCCCGGGCTTCTACCTCCCCTTCCGCAGGATGCGGACCGCCTCCTCCGGGACCGCCTCCTCCGGGACCGCCGCACCGGCCCACGTCGGCACGCCCGGCGCGCAGGCCTACGCCTTCGCCTCGCTGCGTCTGCTCACCGGGTTCGTCTTCCTGTGGGCCTTCCTCGACAAGACCTTCGGCCTCGGCTACGCCACCCCCTCCGGCAGGAGCTGGCTCGACGGCGGCTCGCCGACCAAGGGCTTCCTCGGCTCGGTGGCCGCCGGGCCGATGCGGTCCACCTTCCACTCCTGGGCCGGGGCCGCCTGGGCGGACTGGCTGTTCATGCTCGGGCTGCTCGGCATCGGCGTCGCGCTCCTCGCCGGTGTGGCGCTGCGCCTCGCGGCCGCTGCGGGCACGCTGATGATGGCCCTGATGTGGATGGCCGAGTGGCCGCCCGCCAAGCACCTCGCGGACGGCTCGGCGAGCATGTCGGCGAACCCCTTCGCCGACTACCACCTCGTCTACGCCGTCGCCCTGATCGCCCTGGCCGCCGCATCCGCGGGCGACGCCCTCGGACTCGGCAGGATCTGGGCCCGGCTCCCGCTCGTCCGCCGCAGCCGCTGGCTGCGGTGACCCGCACGAGACACGGCGGGGCCGCCGTCCCGAGGACGGGCCCCGCCGGTCGGACCACGAAGCCCGCAAGGCGAAGCAGCGCGCAATGCGAAGACGTACCCCGCAATCGGATGACGAACAGCGGACCGGAGCCCCGGTCCAGGAGGTGGAGATCATGACCCGTCCCGTCACCGTCGGTCTCGACGGTTCCCCCGAGAGCCGCGCGGCCGCCGAGTGGGCGGCCGGCGAGGCACGGCGGCTCGGTCTGCCGCTGAAGCTCGTCCAGGTCTGGGAGCCGGTACCGGATCCCATGGTGCAGGCGCCGATGCTGGGCACCGAGGTCCACCAGCACTGGACCGAGCGGATCCTGCGCGAGGTGGCCGAAGGTGTCCGGGAGAGCCACCCCGGGCTCGACGTGAGCACCGAGCAGCTGTCGGGGCGGCCCGCCGACGTCCTGGTGAGCGCGGCGGAGGACGCCGAACTGCTGGCCCTCGGCTCCCGCGGACTGAGCGGCATCGGCGGCTTCGTGATCGGCTCCGTCGGCCTGTCCGTCGTGGCACACGCCGGGCGGCCGGTCGTCCTGGTCCGCGCCGGGGCACAGGCCGCCGACGTCCGCGCCGGGGCACCGGCCGCCGACCCGCACGGGACGGACCCGGCCGGTGCGCCGTCCACCGCGAAGGGCGCGCGGCCCGTCGTCCTCGGCCTCGACACCGACGGCCCGGACGACCGGCTCATCGAGTTCGCCTTCGCGGCGGCCGCCCGCCGGGGTACGTCCCTGCGGGTCGTGCACGGCTGGAACCCGCCGCCGTACTACGCCTACGGCCTCGCGGTGGACCCCGCACTCCAGACGGACCTGGCGCGTGGCGCGAGCGCCCGGCTGACCGAGATCCTGAACCCGTGGCGCACGAAGTTCCCCGAGGTCCGCGTAATCGAGGAGTCCCGGTACGGCAACCCCGGCACCCACCTCGTCGACGCCTCCGGCGAAGCGTGCCTGCTGGTCGTCGGCCGACGTGTCCGCCGCAGCCCGCTCGGCGCCCGCATCGGCTCGGTCGCCCATGCCGTCCTGCACCACTCCACCGCCCCCGTCGCCGTCGTACCGCACGACTGAACCGCCCCCGAGGGAGCAGAGACCATGCATGACCGGAACCGGACGGTGGGAACGACGGGCCGGCCGGTCGTGGCCGGCGTCGACGGCTCCGCACCCAGTCTGTGGGCCGTCGACCGCGCGGCCGAGGAGGCCGGACTGCGCGGCCTGCCGCTGCGCCTGGTGTACGCCTCGCTCTGGGAGCGGTACGAGGGCTCCCGTCCCGTCGGCGACCCGGACCGGCCGTCCGAGGAGGTGCTGGCCGAGGACATCGTGACCCGTGCCGCCCGGCGCGCCCACGACCGCCGACCCGACGTGAAGGTCACCACCGAGGTACTGCCCGAGGAGCCCGAGTACGCGCTGCTGCGCGAGAGCCGGACCGCCTCCCTGCTGGTGCTGGGAAGCCGCGGCCGCGGCTCCCGCGCCGCGGCCCTGCTCGGCTCGGTGAGCCTGACCGTGGCCGGGCACACGCACTGTCCGCTGATCGTCGTGCGCGACATCCACGACGCCCCGGCCCCGTCCGGCACCCCCGGCCGCGTCGTCGTGGGTGTCGGCGAGCAGCCCGCGGGTTCGGCGGCGGTGCGCTTCGCCGTCGAGGAGGCCCGGCGGCGAGGGGTGCCGGTCGAAGCCGTACGTGCCTGGCGCGGTCCCGCGCACGGGAGCACCGGTCATCCGCTGTTCGGCGGAGAGCCCGCCCACCTGCACCGGCAGCAGGCCGTGGAGGCGCTCGAAGCGGCGCTGCGGGACCTGCCGGCCGATGTGGAACTCCACGGCCGTACGGTCGAGGGCCACGCCGGGACCGTCCTGGTGGACGCCTCGCGCGACGCCTGCCTCCTGGTCGTCGGGGCCGCGCCCCGGCACGGGCACCACGGGCTCCGGCTGGGCCGGGTGGCCCACGGTGTGCTGCACCACGCCGCCTGCCCGGTCGCCGTCGTGCCCGAGCGCAGGTGACCGCGACGAGGACGCCGGGCGGCGAAACACACGGCCTCGGCCCCGGATCCCCGGGCGCCGAGGCCGTCGGGTGCCGTCGAGGCCGTCGGGTGTCTCAGAACTCGTCCGGGCCGCCGTCCGCGGTGAGCAGGACACCGGTGACCAGGTCGGGGTGGATACGGATCGCCTGGTCCATGGTCTGCTCCACCCAGGGGTGCAACAGCGTGTGATAGCGGGCCAGTTCACCGGGATCGGTGACCAGACGGGCGTACCCCGTCACCACCACGCTCCAGCCCAGGTGCGTGTCGGGGTCGATGGCGTCGGCCTCGTAGGCGACGACCACACCGGGACCGTGGTTCTGGCGGGCGTACGAGGTCAGGGCGGCGGCCTCGTGGGTGCGGATGACGACGGCGCCGTCGTCCAGCACGTGGTTGACCGGGCGGATGGTCGGCAGGGCGTGCCGGGTGAAGACGATCCTTCCCAGGGACACACTGCCCAGCAGGCGCAGCGCCTCGGCGCTGTCGAGTTCGACACGGCGGCGAGGTGCCGCGATGACGTGCCGGTGGCTGTCGTGAACCATGGCGGGCTTCCGTTGGTGTGTGTGCGGGATGGTGCCCGGGCGCGGTCGGCAGGGCCGGAGCGGAGCGGCACCGCGGGGGATCGGCGCCGCTCCTGATCCCACTGTCCCCGGGATCGCGACGCGTTCCTAGGGCCGATGGTCCCCGACGCGGGTCCGTACGGCTCACCCCCGCCGCGGCACCCCTGCGCGCCGGCTTCCCGCGCGGGTGAGCCGGGGCGGCCGCAGGACCCGTGCCCGTACCGTGCGGTTCCCCAGACCGGTACCGTGACCCCTGACTGGAGCGGCCGGTGTCAGCCCGCCCGAGGAGTCGGAGGAGACGCAGGTGGGAAGCCCCGAGGAGCCCCAGGAGGCTCGTGTGCGGTTGCCGCAGCTCAGGCTGGACGAGCTGCTGGAGGAGTTGCAGGCCCGGCTGGACGCGGCCCGCGGCACCCGGGACCGGGTGCACAGCCTGCTGGAGGCGGTTCTCTCGGTCGGCCGGGAACTGGACCTGGAGCAGGCGTTGCACAGCATCGTGGAGGCGGCGGCCGTCCTGGTCGACGCCGAGTACGCGGCGCTGGGCGTGATCGGACCGGACGGCACGCGGCTGTCGGCCTTCCACACCGTCGGGGTCACCCAGAAGGAGATCAGCCGGATCGGCCCCTTCCCGCAGGGCCACGGCATCCTCGGAGAGCTGATCCACCACCCCGAGCCGCTGCGCCTCGCGAAGATCTCCGCGCACCCGGCCTCGTACGGCCTCCCGCCCCACCACCCGCCGATGAACACCTTCCTCGGCGTGCCCATCCGGGTGCGCGACCAGGTCTTCGGGAACCTGTACCTCACCGAGAAGCGCGGCGGGGCGCAGTTCGACGAGGAGGACGAGTCGGTCCTGGCGACCCTGGCCGTGGCCGCCGGCGTCGCGATCGACAACGCCCGCCTGTACGAGGAGACCCGGCTGCGGGAACGCTGGCTGCGGGCGAACGCGGAGATCACCCACAGCCTCATGTCCGGCGGCGGACGTACCGACGTGCTCGCCCTGATCGCCGAGCGGGCCGGGGAGATCACCGGATCGGCGCTGGCCGCGGTCGCGCTGCCGATGGAGGACACCGGGTCGCTGGCCGTGGAGATAGCCGTCGGACTGGACGCGGAGGCGCACCAGGGGCTTGTCCTGCCCGTCGGCACGACCTTGATGGGGCTGGCGTTCTCCACCGCGGCACCGGTCGTCAGCGCGGACGTCGCCCACGACGAGCGGGTCCCGCCGGGGCCGCAGCGCTTCGAGGGACTGGGCACCGCCGTGGCCGTGCCCATAGGCACCGTCGAGGGCGGTGTCCGGGGCGTGCTCCTGCTGGCGCGCGAGAGCGGGCGGCAGCCGTTCTCGGCGACGGAGACCGAGACCCTGCTGGCCTTCGCCGCGCAGGCCGCCGTCGCGATGGAGCTGGCGCAGCGGCGGCAGGACGCCGAGGAGGTCGCGGTGCTCAAGGACCGCGACCGCATCGCCCGCGACCTGCACGACCTGGCGATCCAGCGGCTGTTCGCCACCGGGATGACCTTGCAGAGCGCGGGGCGGTTCATCGAGCACCCGGAGGCCTCGGAGCGCGTCGCGCGGGCGGTGGACGACCTGGACGAGACCATCAAGATCATCAGGTCGACGATCTTCGGGCTGCGCGCGCGTGAGGGCGTCGAGGGGGCCGGTCTGCGAGCGCGCGCGGTGCGGATCGTGAGCGAGGCGACGCCGGTGCTGGGCTTCGCGCCCAGTATGCGGATGGAGGGGCTGGTGGACACCGGCGTGCCGCGCGAGATCGCCGACCACGTGGTGGCCGTACTGTCCGAGGCGCTCACCAACATCGCCCGGCACGCCCGCGCCCGGCGCGCCGACATCGTCCTGGCGGCGGACTCCGGCCGGCTGTGCCTCACGGTCACGGACAACGGCGGCGGCATCGCGCCCGGCGGCCGTCGCAGCGGTCTGCGCAACATGGCCGAACGTGCCGAACAGCTGGGCGGAAAAATGGAGTTGGGCACCCCCGACGGCGGCGGCACCGCTCTGGTCTGGTGGGTCCCGGTACCGGCCGAGTAGAGCCGTACCGGCCACGGCGGGGATGCGTCCGGGTCCCGACGGCGCCTTCAACCTCCCATATCGCCGTCAATGATGACGATTGTGTATGAACAGCGCATGCGGGAACCCGAGGGGTGGACATCCCTACTTCCTGAGGAGTGTGCGGCTATGCCGACAGGAACACTTCTGGCGATCATCGTCGCGGTCGTGGTGGTGGTCGTCCTGGCCGCCATGACGGTCTCTTTCATGCAGCGCCGTCGTCACCTCCGTGAGCGGTTCGGCCCCGAATACGACAGGACGGTCGAAGAATCCGACAGCCGGCGCGCGGCCGAGCACGAGCTCCAGGACCGCGAGAAGCGGCACGACTCGCTGGAGATCACGCCGCTCGCTCCCGGATCACGGGATCGCTACACGCGCGAGTGGAGCACGGTCCAGGGGGAGTTCGTGGACCGGCCGGTGGACGCGGTGCACGACGCGGACCGGCTGGTGACCTCCCTGATGCGCGAGCGCGGGTATCCGACCGAGGGGTTCGAGCAGCAGATGAAGGACCTTTCGGTGGAGCACGGCCGCACGCTGGACCACTATCGCGCCGCGCACGACGTGGAGAACCTCAGCAACGGGAGCCAGGCGACGACCGAGCAACTGAGGGGCGCCATGGTCCACTACCGCGCTCTGTTCGAGGAGTTGCTCTCCGACGGCGGCCGGACGCAGTCCGTTCCGTCCTGACCTCACGACCACCACCGCACGATGCGCATGGAGGAAGCCATGCAAGGCAACGAGGAGATGAATCGCACGACCGGCGGGCTGACCACCGACGACCTGGCAAGACCGTCCCGCGCCGACACCACAGCGCCGCAGGGAACAGGGGAGACCGCCCCGAAGGCCCCGATCTACCCGGGTGAGAGCACCGGGTCGGACGATGCGGGGCGGCCGGGTACCGAGGCCGCTCCCGGCTCTTCGGATGCCGCAGGCACGGGCGCGGATACACGTACGGGTCCGGGTACGGCGGGTACGGAGCGTGCCGCCGAGGGTGTCCCGGACACCGGGGTTGCTGCGGGTGAGAGCACCACGAGGGCTCCGGAGGACGAGGTGCCGCAGTTGCTGACGGAGGACGAGGAGCGCGGCTACCGCGATCGCTGGCAGCGGGTCCAGAGCAGGTTCGTGGACGACCCCCGCGACGCCGTGCACGACGCCGATGCACTCGTGGCGGACGTCATGCAGACTCTGGCCGCCACCTTCGCCCGGCACAAGAGGGACCTGGAAGGCCAGTGGAGCCAGGGCGAACGGGTGAGCACCGAGGAACTGCGCGGCGCGCTGCGTCGTTACCGCTCCTTCTTCAACCGGCTGCTCCTCGGTACGTGAGACGCCCGGGAGCCTTCCGATGCAGGTGACTCGTTCCGCGGGGTTGGGCAGACAGCCCCAGGGCGGGGCTCCGGGCCGACACACGGCGCGGGGCCCTTGCTCTGCGTCCGCATGCGTAGCCCTTGTTGCGCGTAGCCCGTGCTCTGTGTCCGCGTGAGTGTTCGTGAGTTGGTTCTCGTGAGCCTTGCCGCACGTCTGCGCGGCCGGCCGTGGTTCCCCGCAACCACGGCCGGCCGCGCAGACGCGCGGTGGGTCACCAGTAGTGGCGACGGCCGGCGACGCTGTGTCCCACTGCCCCGAGGATCCACAGGATCACGCCGACGACCAGCAGGATGATCCCGATGGTCCACAGGATGGCGAATCCGGTGAGGAAGCCGATGACGAGCAGAATGACGCCCAGGATGATCATGATCTCTCCCTAGGGAGCTGATGCGGGTTCGAGGGGCTCGGTGATGTCGGTCGCCTCCTCACTGCGCGCGGAGCGGTCTCCGGTGGGCGATTCTGCGGGCGGACCCGGTGAATGCGGCAAGCCGGCGGCGATGCCTCCGGACGCGATCTGTACGCCCACCGGGTACCCCCATCACGGCGTCACGCAACAGAGCCACGGCGAGCGGACGGCCGACCTCGCCGGACCGGGACGCCGTCCGTCACCGGCTGCCGCGGCCCCCGGCGCACAGTGCGTGGTCGACCAGGGCGCTGCCCGCGTTCTCCTGCTCCCGGATGTGCTCCAGGGTGTCGCCGCGGGCCTCGGACATGGAGACCACGACGCTTCGGCTGCCGTCCTCGGTGACGCCGTTGAGGGTGATGTACCCGCCGTCTCCACCCTCGTGGCTCCAGTAGGACCCACCGCAGCCCAGGGGGCGTTCGACGAGACCGAGTCCGTACCGGCCGCCGGGCCACAGTCGCTGGACCTCCGCGCTCACGGGGACGGTCCGCTTCATCTGCGCCAACTGCCGGGCCGGCAGCAGACGGCCCGCGAGCAGAGCGCGCAGGAACTCGTTCTCGTCCCGCGTGGTCGTGACGAACGACAGGATCGTGTGGTCCACCGGTGTCTGGTCGGTGACGTCCACCCGGGAACCGGGACCGAAGAACTGATAGGCCTGCGCGTGCGGCCGGGGCAGCGTGGGGGAGGTGCCCAGCCATCGGGTCCGGTCGAGGCCGAGCGGGCGCAGGACGCGGTCCTCGATCTCCTCGTGGGCGGGCCGGCCGGTGACCTTCTCGATGATCATGCCCAGTACGACGTAGCCGGTGTTGGAGTACCCCCAGCCCTTGCCGGGCGGGAAGTCCGGCGCGTGGGCCATGGCGCGGGCCACCAGTTGCCCGGGACTGTAGACGTCGTGGCGCTGCCGGTAGTACTCCTCCGGCGTGGTGTACCCGGGTACGTCGTCGTGGATGCCGCTGGTGTGCTGGAGGAGCTGGCGGACGGTGATCCGCCTGCCGTCGTTGCCGTTGCCCCGGATCAGCCCGGGCAGCCAGTGGTCGGCCGAGTCGTTCAGGGAGAGCCTGCCCTCGGCCTCCAGTTGGAGCACCACGGTGGCGACCAGCGTCTTGGCCGTGCTGGCCATCCGGAAGTAGCCGTCGGCGGGGACCGGCCGGCCGGTGCCCAGGTCGGCGGTGCCGCTGGTGGCGGTCGACTGCCGGCCGTCGGGCGCGATCACGCGGGCCTGCACACCGCTGATCCCGAGGGCGTGGATCGCCCGGGTGTCGTGGCGTAACTGTTCCAGCGGGGTCGGACCGGCGGGTCGGGCGACGGCGGTGGTCGTCTGGGCGGCGAGCAGCGTGGCGACACCGAGCGCCGTCATGGCGAGGTGCTTTCGCAGGGTTGAAGGCATGGCCGCACGCTAATTTCGCCCTTCGCCGGGCGCGATCCGGCGCACCCCCGGGGCGGAATGGGGATATCCCCCGGGCTCTAAGGGTGCTCGCAGAGCTGGAGGACGCCTGCGAGGGAGAAGCTCAGTGCGCCGGTGAGGGTTCCCCAGTTGGCGATCCCGGCGTTCACCGGTGCGCCGCCGGCGGGCCGGGTGAAGGCGGCGATCGCGGAGATCATGAACAGGACGGAGCCGAGCTGGTTCACCGCGACGATCCACCAGCCGAGGCTGCGCCGGCGGAGGCAGAACCGGCCGTGGCAGATCTCGACGAAGCCCAGATGCCCGGAGACCAGGAACAGCACGCAGCCGACCACGTCGGGCGCCCAGACCAGCCGGTTGACCTGTCGGACGGTCAGACCCCGCAGGAAGGAGTCCAGCAGGGAGACGGCGAAGACGAGGGTGCCCGTGAACAGGACGAAGGCGCAGAGCCAGTCCACCCGCATCGGCTCGTAGCTCCACCACCGCCAGCGTGGCGTGATCAGCCGCCCCTCGCCGCCGGTGTGACGGGGTGCGTTGATCACCTGAAGCAGCGAGACGTATCCGCCGGTGTTGAAGAACAGGCCGCCCACGAAGTAGATCGACGCGCACAGGGTGGCGTCGCCGGAGCCGAACTGGGCGACGGCGGCGCCGAGGGCGAACAGCGCCCCGCCGACGACGAAGGCGACCGCAGAGACGATGTTGAGCCGGCGCAGCCTGCCGATGCCGACGTCGTCCGCACGGGTCGCCCGTCCGGCCTTCGCGCCGGGCGGCCGTACGGCGAGCGTGCCGCGCCGCCGCGCGATCCGTGACTCCCACACCGTGGTCGGGCCGCCGGGAACCTGCCAGGTGAGCCTGGTGGTGAAAGGTCCCGCGCCCTCGGCGCGCCGCTCCGGTTGCCCCACGGGCCGAGCGTAGACGGCGGACGCGGACGGGAAGCGTGCGAAACGCCCTCGCGCGCGGAGGCGTGGAGCCGCCGATCTGCTGAGCCGTCGGGCTGCCGAGCCGGCGAGTCGCCGAGTCGCCGGGCCGCCGGGCCGGGATTCTCAGGCGCCGGGCCGGACCGGCTCCTCGACGCCGTCTCCCTCGGTACCGCGCCGGACCGCTCCCGCGGCCCGCTCCACGTCGGGGTGCAGCCGGCGCTCGCGCAGGTCCGCGACCGCCAGCAGCAGCGCGATCAGGCTGAATCCGACGGCGGTGAGCAGCCCGAGCTGGATGGCCGTGACGGAGTGCCCGTGGGCGGCCTCGTGCGCGAAGTACACCGCGCCCACCACGGCGATCCCGGCCGCCGAGCCGATGCGCTGCCCCGTCTGCAGCACCCCGCCGGCCGCCCCGGCGCGCTGCACGGGGACGCGGGTGAGGGTGAGCGTCGTATTGGGGGAGACCGTGAGCCCGGAGCCGATGCCGCCGACGACCATGGGCACGGCCGTGGCCCACCCGACCATCTCCAGGGGCACCAGCTGCACCGCCACGATCACCCCGAGCAGTCCCACCGCCACCCCGGTCAGGCCGATGACGACCAGCTTGCGTCCGTGGCGGGTCACCAGCCGGCCCCCGACGGCGGCGCCGACCGCGGAGGCCGCCGCGAAGGGCAGCACCGAGACTCCGGCCGCCAGCGCGCTGTATCCGACCGTGTTCTGGAGGAACAGGGAGTAGACGAAGAACACCGTGGTGAAGCCCGCGAAGTAGGTCAGACTGATCAGGGACCCGAAGGTGAAGGAGCGCAGGGAGAACAGCTCCAGATCGACCAGGGGAGCCCGCCCGCGCCGTCCCTGCCGTCGCTCCCACGCCCAGAACCAGGCCAGCAGCAGCGCGCCCACCGGCAGCAGCGCCCACTTCAGCCGTCCGGTCCACTGCTGCTCCTGCACCAGCGGCAGCATGAGCGCGAGCACGGCGGAGCCGAGGAGCAGCACACCGAACAGGTCGAACTCCTCCCGCTTGCCCTTCGACGCCGGGAACCGGGGCAGCAGCCGCAGTCCCGCGCCCAACGCGGCCACCCCGATGGGCAGGTTGACGAAGAACACCCAGCGCCAGCCGTCGTCGGTGCCGACGGCGTCGATCAGCAGGCCGCCCGCCAGCGGGCCCGCCGCCGTGGAGATCCCGATGACGCTGCCGAGCAGACCGAAGGCCTTGGCCCGCTCGGCGCCCTGGAACATCTGCTGGATCAGCCCCGAGGTCTGCGGGGCGACCATTCCCGCCGCCGCGCCCTGGACCAGCCGGAACACCACCAGCCAGGAGGCGCTGGGAGCGAGCCCGCAGGCCGCCGAGGCCAGCGTGAACACGGCAAGCCCCGCCAGGAACGCCCGGCGACGCCCGTGCATGTCGCCGAGCCGGCCCGCAGGCACCAGGACCAGCCCGAAGGCCAGCGCGTACCCGGAGACCACCCAGGACTGGGCGGCCTCCGAGGCGGCGAGTCCGTGTTCCATCGAGGGCAGTGCCACGTTCACGATCGAGGTGTCGAGCAGCGAGATGAAGCCCGCCGTCAGACAGACCGCGAGCGCCTTCCACCGTCGGTTGTCGGGGACGGGCCGGGCCTGGACTGTGGTCATGGGGTCACGCTAAGCAGCAACCCCGGCCAACGTGTGGAAGGAGCCCTTCCGCGCGCGTCGTAGCCGCCGCGCCCGTGCCCCGGTTCCCGGATGGAGCCGTGGGAACCGGGGCCCGGGCCCGGGCCCGGGTGCGGGGTGCGGGGTGCGGGGCGCCCCGCGCCGGTGCCGGTGTCGGACGTCAGGCCGCGGGCAGGCCCCATTTCTGTGCCGCGGTCCCGTTGCAGGTGTAGATCTGGAGCCGGGTGCCTTCCGTGGTGGAGGAGTTCGGGTCGTCCAGGCACAGACCCGAATTCGTGTTCTTCAGGGAGCCGTCGGATCCGACGGTCCACTTCTGGGCGCCGGTGCCGTTGCAGGTGTAGAGCTGTACGAGGGTGCCGTTGGTGGTTCCGCTGTTGGTCACGTCGAGACACTTGCCGAGGGTGCGCAGGGTGCCGTCGGCCGCGATGTTCCAGTCCTGGGCGTAGGTGCCGTTGCAGGTCCACAGCCGGATCGCGGTGGAGTCGGCGGTGCCGGAGTTCGCGTCGTCGATGCACTGGGTCGCGGTGACCCCGGAGGTGACGGGACCGACGCGGGGCCGGGCCGGGGGGGTCGTGTCACCGGGGTACGAAGGGGGCGCGGCGGACGCGGAGGCCGCCCAGGCGGTGTTCGGCGCGGTGCCGAGCGTGAAGGAGAGGGTGCCGCCCGAGGTGATCGCGGACGTGGGGGCGTAGGCGTTGTTCCAGGCTGCCCCGTTGAACGTCGCGGACTGCACGTACGGTGCGTTGTCCGCGGCGCCGTTGCCGTTGATGGTCAGGGTCGCGCCGGACGGCAGCGTGATCACGGCCTGGGAGAAGACCGGCGAGCCGAGCGCGAGGTCGGCGGTGCCCGGGGTCATGGGGAACATGCCCAGCGCGGACCACACGTACCAGGCGCTCATGGCACCCAGGTCGTCGTTGCCGTCGGCCAGACCGGCCGGGCTGTTCGACCAGATCTGCTGCTGGACGGAGCGCACGGTCGCCTGGGTCTTGTACGGGGCGCCGATGTAGTCGTACTCCCACGGCAGTTCGATGCTGGGCTCGTTGCCGACCCAGGCGTAGCCGTTGGCGCCGGTGTAGCTGCGCAGCACGGTGTCGAGGTAGTGGCTCATCGCCGTGTTGCCGCCCTTGGCGGTGGCGAGCCCGGCCACGTTGAAGGGCACCATGCCGGTGTAGATCCAGGAGTCCGCCTCGACCATGTCCGTGCCGCTGGTGGGGTCGAAGCCCGAGGTCCAGGAGCCGTTGGCATTGCGGGGCTGGACGAAGCCGGAGGCAGGGTTGAGTGTGTTGCGCCAGTCCTGCGCGCGATGGGCGTACTTCTGCTGGCTCGCGGTGTCACCGAGGGCGCCGGCGAAGGCGGAGAGCGCGAAGTCGGCGGTGTCGTATTCCAGGGTCGTGGCGACGGGGCCGTAGAAGTTGCAGCAGCCGTAGCTGCCGTCGTGGGGTTCGTAGCCGGGGCTGTCGAGGTAGTTCAGGCCCGGTCGGTCGTTGTTGGCCGTGCTCGCCTGCTTCAGCAGACCGGCCAGCGCCTTGGCGGTGTCGAAGTCCCGGGCGCCGAAGGCGTGGTAGTCGGCGATGATCGCGGCTGCCGGGTCACCGACCATGACGTAGGACTCGCCGTTGTTCTCCGACCACTTGGGGAAGATCCCGGTCTGGGCGTAGTCGTCGGTCATCGACTGGGCGGTGTCCGAGGCGACCTGCGGGCTGACCAGCGCCTCCAGTTGGGCCTGGGAGCGGTAGATGTCCCATCCGGAGTAGTTGGCGTAGGCGGCGCGGTGTCCGGCGTGCACGGTGTGCGTCTTGCCGTCGAACCCGTAGTACTGGCCGTTGGCGTCGCTGATGACGTTCGGGTGCAGCAGCGAGTGGTAGAGCGATGTGTAGAAGATCCGCTGCTGGTCGTCGGTGCCGCCGGCGATCTGGATCTTGCCGAGCGCGGCGTCCCAGGCGGAGTGGGCGGCGCTGCGCACGCTGTCGAAGTTCCAGCCGGTGTTCTCGGCGGTGCGGTTGGCGACGGCGTTCGCGACGGACACGTAGGAGACGCCGACCTTGGCCTGGACGACCTGGTTCGTGCTGGTGTCGAACGTGACGTGCCCGTTGGACGCGGCCGCCTGCGCCTGGTCCGAGGCGTCGGGCGCCGCGGCGGCGGATTTCGGCAGCGCGCCGTGCAGGGTCGGCCGGTTCGGCTGTTCGGGGGCGCTCTGCCCGGCCCGGGAGGCGCCGGGCGCGGCCGTCCTCGCCGACGGCGCGAGCGCGCTGCCGCTGGAGCCGAACGGCCGGTCGAAGACCATGTCGAAGTAGACCGTGTAGGTGTTCCCGGCCCCGCAGAACCTCCCGCTCGTGACCTGGCCGCTGACCTCGGTACTGGAGACCACGTTGAACTGGGTCGAGGTGCCGCCGTTCTGGCTGCCGGTCAGTTTGAAGAGCAGGTTGGCCTGGGTGGTGGCCGGGAAGGTGAAGCGCGCCATGCCGCTGCGGGTGGTGGTGGTGAGTTCCGTGGTCACCTTGTTGTCGAGGGAGACCCTGTAGGACCCGGCCGACGCGGACTCGTTGGCGTGGGAGAAGGAGTCCGAGGCGTTGTTGACGACGGCACCCACCGTGGGCAGCACGGGTAAGTCGCCGGCCGCACCGCACCCCGGTCCCGCGATGTGGGTGAGACTGAACCCGGTGATCGAGGAGTCCTTGTACTCGTAGCCACCGCCCGGGGGCCGTGACGAGGTGTCGGGACTCCACTGCACCATCCCGAACGGGACGTCCGCGCCCGGGAAGTCGTTGGCGTCGTTGGACGTGCCGATGAACGGGTTGACCAGATCGGCCGGCGCCGTCACGAGCTCGGCCCGCTGCGGCGGCGCCGCCCAGGCGGCGGGGGCGGGCAGGACGTACCCGCCCAGGAGGGCGGCGGCGAAGGCGGCGCCCATGGCCGCACCGAGCCTTCGGCCGCGAGCGGGGCTTCTGCTGTCGGCGGGCCGGCGGACACCGGCCGGAATGGGGGACATCGCGATCTGCCTCCTGAGGAGATACGGCGGGGGAGCAGAGTGACAACGTTGTCTGTCGAGCTGCCGTCTCTCGTACGGGAGGCAGGCGGGAGGCGGGCCCCGGTCGCCCTGTCGCGACAACGTTGTCTGACTGCGCCTGGAAGGCTTACGGCCTGAAAGTCGGTGCAGGGGGTTCGAACCTGTTGCCGCACCGGAGGGTCGTTGCCCGACCCGCTCCGGAGCACTTCGCAAAGTAGCCAGAGGTCGTGTGCACGTCAATAGAGTGGACACGGTTCCGTGTGCGGTACGCCGGCAGCCGGCGCCGCGCTGAACGGCTCTGTTGGTTGATGTGGGTTCCTGGGCGGTACGGCGGACGCGGGGTCGGGGGGTCGCGTTCGGGCCCGCGTCGCGACCGACCCGTCGCCGTCGGTGGCGGTCGCGGCGGTTCCGGTGTGGTGAGCGCCTTCTGGTGGCGTTGTCGCCTGCCTGGTATCCCCGTCACGGCAGGTCGGCGCGCCAGGAGTGCCGGCCGCTGTGCGCGCGTGGGTGCCGGTGGAGCCGTGCGGCGATATGCGGCCACGGGACCGAACGCGTACCGACAGCCAGCAAAGTACGTACCAAAGCGATGCCACAAATATTGACGTCTTCAAACAGGCTGCGTAGGTTCCGAGCCGGTCGACGCGCGGCCCGCCCGTGCCGGCGGGTGGTTCGTCGGTGTCGGCGCGCGGCCCGTCCGTGCAGGCGTACGTCCGGTCAAGGCTCGTCCTCGGAGGAGATATGTCATGCCTATAACAAGATTCTCTTGGGCTGGGGCAGCGTTACGCAGGGCTGCCGCCCCCGGTCGCCGAGCGGCGAGGGCGGTGGCGGTCGCGGTGTCGGCTCTCGGACTGGCCCTCGGCGCCCTGATCGGCTTCTCCGGCGCGTCGCAGGCGGCCGGCTCCCTGCCCTGTGACATCTACGGCGGCGCCGGCACGGCCTGCGTGGCCGCGCACAGCACGGTGCGCGCCCTGTACTCCTCGTACAACGGACCGCTCTACCAGGTCACCCGCGCCTCGGACGGCGCGAGGAGCGACATCGGTCTGCTGGCCGCGGGCGGTTACGCGAACGCGGCGCAGCAGGACACGTTCTGCGCGAACACGACCTGCCGCATCACGAAGGTCTACGACCAGAGCCCCAGGCACAACGACCTCACGCCGGGTCCCGCGGGCACCGCCGGGGGCGTCGACCGAGGGGCCGACGCGAGCGAGATCGCCGTGACCGCGGGCGGTCACAAGGCGTACGGCATCTGGATCTCGCCCGGCGTCGGGTACCGCTACACGGGAGTGGCGTCGGGCGTCGCGGTCAACGGTCAGCCCGAGGGCGCCTACATGGTGGCCAGCGGCACGCACGTCGGCTCCGACTGCTGCTTCGACTACGGCAACGCCGAGAGCACCCCGGCCGACACCGGCAACGGGCACATGGACGCCGTCAGCATCGCGACCACGTGCTACTTCGCGCCGTGCACCGGCTCGGGTCCGTGGGTCGAGGCCGACCTGGAGAACGGCATGTTCCAGGGGGACAACGGCTCCAACACCGCCAACCGCGGCAACAACAGCGCGTTCGTCACGGCCGTGCTGAAGAACGACGGACAGACGAAATACGCCCTCAAAGGCGGCAACTCCCAGTCGGGGGCCCTGACGACGTGCTGGGACGGAGGTCTGCCCACCCGCGGCGGCTACCGGCCGATGCAGCAGGAGGGCGGCATCATCCTCGGCATCGGCGGGGACAACAGCAACCGCAACCGGGGCACGTTCTTCGAGGGCGTCATGGTCGCCGGCTACCCGACCGACGCCGCGGAGAACGCGGTCCAGGCGAACATCGTCTCCGTCGGGTACTCCGGCCGGACCGACGTGCCCAACGGCCCGCAGGGGACGATCACCGGTCCCGGCGGCAAGTGCGTCGACGTCGCCGCTGACGACACCGGCGCCAACGGCGCGGCCGTCCAGCTGTGGGACTGCCAGACCTACGCCGAGGACCAGCACTGGACCCACCAGGCGGACGGCTCGCTGTCGACGATCGGGCGGTGTCTGGACATCGTCGGCAACGGCACCGCGAACGGCGCCAAGGCCGAGCTGTGGGACTGCAACGGGGTGGGCGGCCAGAAGTGGGTGCAGCAGGCCGACGGCTCGCTGCTCAACCCGCAGTCGGGCCGCTGCCTCGACTCGCCCAGCGGGGCCACCGGGAACGGGACGGTGCTCCAGATCTGGGACTGCAACGGCTCCGCGGCCCAGAAGTTCGCCGTGAACGGCGGAGCCATGGTCACCGGTCCCGGCGGCAAGTGCGTCGACGTCGCCGCCGACGACACCGGCGCCAACGGTACGGCCGTCCAGCTGTGGGACTGCCAGGCCTGGGCGGTGGACCAGCACTGGGCGCGCCGCACGGACACCTCACTGGCCACGCTCGGCCGGTGCCTGGACATCAACGGCAACGGCACCGCGAACGGTACCGAGGTCGAGCTGTGGGACTGCAACGGGGTGGGCGGCCAGAAGTGGGTGCAGCAGGCCGACGGCTCGCTGCTCAACCCGCAGTCGGGCCGCTGCCTCGACT